>CAJXEF010000038.1 GCA_913052545.1 uncultured Chloroflexota bacterium | reverse complement strand
TCAAATGTCCCCGTTCAGGCTTGTTAAGGTTTTTGGTGGCACCAAAACCGAGTTGTATAGCATCATATCCGTCTGTTTCTTGGTTCTTGATTTGAGTAACCGCGCATGGGCCAGCTTGGATTACTGTAACGGGAACTACTTCACCGTTATCCCTAAAAACTTGACTCATCCCAATTTTTTTACCTAAAAATCCTCGTAACATGTCTGCCTACAACTTTATAGAAATATCGACGCCGGCCGGAAGATTCAGGCGCGTTAATGAGTCTATTGTTTTTGAAGTCGGGTCCAGAATGTCAACTAGACGTTTGTGAGTCCTGATTTCAAAGTGTTCGCGCGAATCCTTGTCTACGTGTGGGCCTCGTATCACACAGAACCTTCTAATATGCGTTGGAAGAGGCACAGGACCAGCTATTCTAGCCCCAGTCCGTTCAGCGGTGTCCACGATCTGCTCCGTCGATACGTCCAGCATCTTATGATCAAAAGCCTTGAGTGTTATCCGTACTTTTTGTCTAGTTACCATATAAATTACCTGATGTTAAAAGTTTCTATACCACGTTTACTAATGTCTTTAAAACGTTTTCTGAGACAGGTTCGTAATACTTAAATTCCATCGAGTAGTTTGCTCTTCCACGGCTGAGTGATCTGAGGGCTGTTGTATAGGAAAAGGTTTCACCTAATGGAAGCATGGCTCGGACAGTTTGCAAGTCCTCTTGCCCTTCAATAATTTTTATTTGGGCCCGTCTTGTTCCCAGGTCACCTATGATATCACTTAAAAACTCCCCAGGTGTTACGACTTCCAATTCAACCATAGGCTCTAACAATGCTGTCCGACTTTTAGTGGCTCCCTCTCGGATTGCTAGCATACCAGCGCTTCTGAAAGCCATTTCTGAGGAATCTACCTGATGGTAGCTACCGTCAACAAGTTTAATTTTCAAGTCAACCAGAGGATACCCACCTAACGGACCGTTGTCTAGTGCCTGGCGTACGCCACTCTCCACCGCTGATATGTATTCCCTAGGGATACTACCGCCGGTAATGGCATTTTCGAATATTATCCCCTCTCCACGTTCTAATGGCTCAATTTCCAACACGACGTGGCCATATTGGCCGTGTCCGCCACTTTGACGTACGAATCGTCCTTCTGTTTTTAATCTGTTTTTCAATGTTTCTCTGTAAGACACTCTCGGGCTTCCTACATTAGCGGAAACGCTGAACTCCCTTTTCATCCGGTCTACTAATACTTCTAAATGTAATTCTCCCATGCCCGACATCACTGTTTGACTGGTTTCATCGTTGAAGCGGACTTGGAAAGTTGGATCCTCTTCAGAAAGTTTCCTTAAAGCTTCGGATAGCCGATCTTGGTCGGCCCTTGTTGAAGGCTCTATTGCAACTGATATGACCGGTTCGGGGAATTTGGGAGGTTCAAGGATCAACGGCCTATCTTGTGTCCCGATCGTGTCACCTGTAAAAGTGTCCTTAAGCCCAATCGCAGCACAAATGTCTCCCGCTTGGACCTGCTCCAATTCCTCCCTATGGTTGGCATGCATCCTTAAAAGCCTGCCCATTCTTTCGCGTTTATCTTTAGTTAGATTATTTACGAGTCCTCCCGCTTTTACCGTACCGGAGTAAACTCTTAGGAAAACTAGCCTACCAACGAATGGGTCACTGACTACTTTAAACGCCAGTGCTGCTAACGGGCCTTCTTTGTCGGGATCTCTATACTCGATTTGCTCGGACTTTGGTGTTTTACCTTCCACTGGGGGTACGTCTGCGGGAGATGGCAAGTATTGGATTATAGCGTCTAGGAGCGGATGTATGCCTTTTCCTCGTATCGCGGTTCCGCAAAGGACTGGCACTAAAATTCGGTTGATTGTTGCCTTCCTGAGTGCTTGTCTGAGCTCTTCTTCACTTATATCCTCGCCTTCTAGGTAGCGTATAAGTAATGATTCGTCAGTCTCTACTATTTTTTCTATCATTGCTTGCCGGTACTCATTATATTGGGACATTTCGTCTTCTGGTATCGGCATTTCATCGGGTGGGGTGAGACTAACCTTGCCGTCATTATTTTGGTATACGAGTGCTCTCCCTCCGATGAGGTCTATTACTCCGTAAAATCCATCTTCTTCTCCCAAGGGTAGCTGAACTGGTATAGGGTTGGCTCGGAGACGCCGTCGCATTGTTTCTATAGTTCTCTCGTAGCTTGCTCCTACTCGATCCATTTTGTTTACGAAGGCGATTCTCGGAACCTTGTATGTGTCTGCTTGCCTCCAAACCGTTTCCGATTGTGATTGGACGCCTGCTACTGCGTCCAGTACTACGATCCCACCATCGAGAACTCTTAAGCTTCTTTCGACTTCAGCGGTGAAGTCCACATGACCGGGCGTATCTATGATGTTGACCATGTGGTCTTTCCAGTAGGAAGTGGTGGCCGCAGCTGTAATGGTTATACCCCGTTCACGTTCCTGAGGCATCCAATCCATAGCAGTAGTTCCCTCATCTACACCGCCGACATTCCTAATTCGGCCCGTTAGATAAAGGACTCTTTCAGTTACTGTGGTTTTGCCAGCGTCTATGTGGGCAATAAAGCCTATGTTTCGTATATTGGAGATTTTGTCTCCGGTTTGTAGGGTATCCATTATTATGTGGCGGGTGTACAGGGGGATTGAGGCCCTAACACTTATCCTTTATCTCCTAAAATTTACAAATGCTCTGTTGGCCTCAGCCATGCGGTGTAGTTCCTCGCGTCTGCGGACCGCTGAACCCTCTCCACGAGACGCTTCCATCAACTCGTTTGCTAAACCTCTGCGCATTGGCATTCCGGACCGACCTCGGGCTCCTCGTATTATCCACCTCATCGCTAGTGCTTCACTTCGGTTAGTGCGCAGATCAGTGGGCACTTGATAAGTAGCGCCTCCGATTCGTCTAGCTTTTACTTCTACGAGCGGTGTCGCATTTTTTAGCGCTAATTCAAACACTTCCATGGGATCTCTGTGAGATTCATCTCTAATCATTTCGAGAGCCGTATAGACTACTCTTTGTGCCGTGGTCTTCTTTCCATTCAACATAACTCTGTTGATGAACCTAGCGAGCTCTACACTAGAGTAGCGGTTATCCGGAGCGATGATGCGGGGTTCAGCCCGTCTTCTTCTGGACATACAACAAGCCTCTTATCATTTTCATAGCACAATTTCTAATAGAAACGGGCTAACGTGGAGTTTATTATCTCAAATGAAATTAAATCAGATGAGGGTAGTTAACTCCTGGTTGCTCCATACTTACTTCGTCCTTGTTGGCGACCTTCTACACCTTCCGTGTCCAATGCACTACGGACTATGTGGTACCTGACCCCCGGTAGGTCCTTTACCCGACCGCCGCGGATCAAAACTACTGAGTGTTCTTGAAGGTTATGACCCTCTCCGCCTATGTAAGCTGTTACCTCTACTCCGTTAGTAAGCCGTACTCGCGCTATTTTACGTAATGCTGAGTTCGGCTTTTTGGGAGTCATAGTCCTGACCTGAACGCAGACCCCTCTTCGCTGAGGGCAACCAGGCCCCCACTTGGTTCTATTTCGCAGGGAATTCTGAACCCAGTGTAAAGCGGGAGCTTTTGTTGCTTTCTTAACTGGCTTCCGTCCTTTCCTAACTAACTGATTAACAGTTGGCATAATTCAACACTTTGTTCCAATTAAACTCTTAACGAAAACAATTACTCTAGCAAGATCACGTTTAGATGTCAATCATTGACACAACTGGTTTTCTATGACTAGAATCGCTCACTTAACAGTAGAATAGTCAAGGCACGTAGGGGAGCTCGGAGTAACCGGGCTGAGAGGGCGGTCAAAACTACCGCCGACCCTTGCGAACCTGATCTGGGTAATTCCAGCGGAGGTAAACGAGCTTGCATTGTCGTTATTGAGATTGCGTTAAAACAGCCGCCGGGGATCCTATCCGGGCGGCTGTTTTGTATTGAATCAACCATTCCAATAGGAGTGTGTAGTGTCAAACCCTGAAACCATCTTATCAGAATTACCAAAAATTAATGTGAAAAGACTTAGTAAAACCTACTTGATAGATGGTAAGACCGAATCTATTTTGAAGGACATAGATTTTTTTGTCAGACCTGGAGAATTTGTCAGTATTATTGGCGCAAGTGGTTGTGGTAAAAGCACGTTCCTTAACATTTTGGCCGGATTAGAATCACCCGATAGTGGGATCATAGAATTTGACGGGATCTCAGTCGATTCTAGGTTGGGTGAGGTCGGTTATATGCAACAAAAGGACCTCCTCTTACCTTGGCGCACTGTTCTTGATAACGTAATTCTAGGATTGCAAATTGAAGGTGTTTCTCGAAAAAGAGCTCGTATCGATTCTTTAGATTTGATCGACCAGTTCGGATTGTTGGGGTTTGAAAACCTATATCCTGATGCACTGTCAGGAGGGATGAGACAACGTGCGGCTTTTTTACGGACAATGCTATTGGGGCAGACAATTATTCTGTTAGATGAGCCATTTGGTGCTTTGGACGCACTGACTAAGCTCAATATGCAGAAATGGTTGATGGACGTATGTCTACGGATGAATAAAACTACAGTATTAGTAACACATGACATTGACGAAGCTCTTTTACTTTCAGACCGCGTCTATTTATTAACATCGAGACCTGGGCGTAATAATCTTATTTTAGATGTAGGGCTGGTACGGCCGCGGGATTACGAGATGGTAACTGGGACCATGTTTAGCGACCTTAAAAAGCAATTGATGGAGCCATTGTGGGAGGAGATAGGTGCTAGTTAGATGAATTCATTCGGTGAATTTGAAAATATAGTTAACCTTTGCTATGACGTTTGTCCGTAAAATTCAGCGTTCCACTGCTTGGATATTGCCCATGGGTATTTTGTTATTCTTACTGGTCTTATGGGAAGTATTGGTGCGCGCAGGAAATGTACCGTCCTGGCAACTTCCCACTCCGTCAGCGATATTGAACGAGCTGATAGTCAGTAAAGGCCTATTGTGGAGCCATACCCTTGTAACATTGGAAGAGATAGGGGTTGGATTCAGCGCGGCGTTGATAACTGGTTGGACGTTAGCAGCGGGTATTGCCTACTCGAGGATACTGGAAAGATCCGTCTATCCGATAATCATCGCGTCGCAGACCATTCCGATAATAGCTATAGCCCCCTTGCTCTTGATATGGGTCGGTTACGGTTTGACTCCTAAAGTCATTATAGTGGCTCTGATTTGTTTCTACCCAATTTCGGTTAATACCGTCGACGGTTTGAAATCGATAGATCCCGATATGGTCAATATGTTCCGAACTTTGGGGGCGTCAAGATTTCAGGTGTTTACCAAGTTACAAATACCCAACTCGCTTCCTTTTATGTTCTCAGGGATTAAAATTGGTATATCAGTTAGTGTCATCGCTGCAGTGATCGGTGAATGGGTTGGAGGGAGTGAAGGCCTGGGATATTTAATAACCTATTCACAACCACTTTTTCTCACTGCACGTGTTTTTGCTGCGATATTTTTATTGTCCTTGATGGGAATAATATTATTCGCCTTGGCAGTTTGGATTGAACATTTAACGATGCCTTGGTATTTCAACGCAAAACGTATCAATTCTGGGGAGATTCTTTAACGCGAAAGGAGTAGCTCATGTTCGGACTTGGAACAAAAAGATTATTAATGGCTTGGGTTATATCGTTAATGCTTATATCGTTAATTGCGTGTGGTCAAGGTTCTCCAGCTGAACTAACGAAAGTGTCTATAGCCTTGGATTGGTTCCCTTGGTCTAACCACTCTGGATTATTTGTAGCTCAGGAAAAAGGTTACTTTGCTGAAGAAGGTTTAGAGGTAAATATATATGTTCCAGGTGATCCCTCTACCGTCTTACAGACCGTTGCAGCAGGTCGAGATGATTTTGGCATCAGTTATCAGCCCGAATTGCTGATTGCCCGGGAAAAAGGGGTGGGAGTGGTATCTATAATGGCGATGGTACAACATCCTCTTAATTCTGTGATGGCTTTAAAAGAATCAGGTATAGTTCAGCCAAAGGATCTCAAAGGAAAAAAAATAGGATCTCCAGGTCTGCCATCAGATGAAGCTTTGATAGATACTATGTTAAGGCATGGGGGATTGACCATAGACGATGTTGAAATGGTTAATGTGGGCTACGATCTGGTCCCTGCTCTAATTAGCGGGAATGTAGATGCGATAGTAGGGGCATATTGGGTTCACGAATCTATATCAGCTACGAATCAAGGATTCGAGTTGAATATCATGAGGATGGAAGAAAATGGTGTACCGGACTTCTATGAACTTGTGATTGTAGCTAGCGAAGAAAAAATATCTGACCATCCAAAAGTTGTTCAGAAGTTTGTTAATGGAGTAACCAAAGGCTATAAGGATGCTATGGCCGATCCTCTGGGAGCAGTTGCTCTTTTAAAACAACTAAAACCCGAGACTGATCTGGCTATTGAAAACCCAGGCGTCAAGCTTTTAGCTCCATTGTGGGGTACGGCTAATGGAGCATTCGGATGGCAAGAACAGTCCAAATGGGAAGGATTTACCGAGTGGATGGTTGAGTCTGGAAGACTTGATTGTGACTCTGTAGCGGCGTGTAATATTTCTGGAGCCTTTGATAACCGTTTTGTTGAGAAAGCCAACTAGGGTTAGTCCTAAATTGAGAATGGTATACTTCTGATTGACTCGTATTTGAGCAAATAAGGTGGAAGATGGCTCTATATTTTTTTCTGGGAACGTTGACTTCTGCGGGGCAGAAATTAGTTCATGAAAATCATAACTTGGTAGTTGAGGCTACCAGTACTATTCAAGTTGATGGTGCCAATATTTTGGGTCAATATGCGGTTCTTGGTCGGTATGATTACTTAATGCTAGTTGAAGCTGATGATAACGACGCTGTGGCCAGGTTGTCTCTAGAGATGGGCGTTAGAACTGGGCTCCACGTAGAAACTCTTCCAGCTATTGCTACGGGCTTCTTAAAGGATAGATCTGGTACTAACCCGTTGGATAGCCTCACCTCAACCCAACAGCAAATTGAACCATAGGTGTATCACTTAAGGATAGGTCAATCTTGAGACCTGGAAGTTGAGCATATGGTGTTTAGTGATGAACTCAGGGATAGTGTGAACGATATATGGGAAACCGTCGTTACACACGAGTTTGTCACCCAGTTAGGGGATAATACATTACCGAGACCTACGTTCGATATATATTTTGATCAGGATTATTTATTCATAAAGGATTGGTTAATCTTGTTAAGTATGGCGGCTGCTAAATCTCCTGATTTCGACTCAGCCCGCCATATTGTGGCTTTCCTCCATCTTGGCTTGGGTGGTGAGGAGGAATTATTTCAAGAGGCCTTCAGAGAAAGAGGCCTTTCTCCAGAAGAAGTGAATCAGTTGGAATACCGCCCCACAACTCTTCATTACAGTGGATATTTACGAACAGTTGCACACTCTGGTAAATTCGTTGATCTTTTAGTTGCTATGTTAGCTATGGAATGGCCGTATTTAGATTGGGCCGGACGTTTAGATCAACAAGGGAAGCAGCCTCAGAATTATTATTATCAAACCTGGATAGACATTCATATAAGTCAGGGTATGGTCGAATTTGTTGACTGGTTGAGAAATTCTATCGACGAGATTTGCGTAGCCGATGCCGATCAAAAGACTGCCCACAGGATTTTTAAAGATATCCTTAGGTATGAGTTAATGTTTTGGGAAATGGCCTTAAATGGGGAGGCGTGGGTTTAGCACATGCAAAAGATGATTAGTATCCCTAAAGCAATGACTATTGCCGGATCAGATTCAGGTGGTGGTGCCGGGATTCAAGCGGATTTGAAAACCTTTTCAGCGTTGGGAGTTTATGGAGCATCGAGTATTACAGCTGTCACTGTCCAAAACACAGTCGGGGTATTTGGGGTTCATGAAATTCCAACTGAAATTATAGCGGGCCAAATCGATGCGGTTTTATCGGATATAAGTATTAACTGTATTAAAGTCGGCATGTTATCGAGTAGCACCATAATAGAATGTGTCGCCGATAGTTTGCTAAACCATCAGGTATCTTGGCTAGTTGTGGATCCAGTAATGGTAGCTAAAAGTGGCGATTCTCTTCTTAGAGAAGATGCGCTAGATGCACTAAAATCCACACTGATACCCATGGCATCAGTAATCACGCCTAATATTCCGGAAGCTGAAACTCTGACGGGTATGACTATTTCTAATGGAACAGATGTAAAGGAATGTGCCAAACGAATAGTTGAGTTGGGTGCCAAAGCGGTAGTTATTAAAGGCGGTCATTTAGAGGGACCGGCTACGGATGTGTTATATGACGGATATACTTTTAATGAGTTCACTTCCCCTCGTATACCTTCAAATAATACGCATGGGACAGGATGTACGTTTGCATCTGCGATAACCGCTGGGGTAGCAAAGGATCTGACTCTCGTGGACTCTGTGGCTCAGGCTAAAGAATTCGTAACTGAGGCTATCAGATTGTCTTATGATATTGGTTCCGGGCATGGACCTTTAAACCATTTTTATAAATATTGGACCTGACGCTTTTTAAATTAGAGAGTATAAACAGGATTATAAGTGTAGGGTTACTCCACCACCTGGCTTATAGCTTCTTTAGCTTGCATGTAATTTATGACCAATTAATATCAAATCTACGCTCGAGCTTGATTTAATCCTGATATGGTGGCAGATCATCCTATGGGTCAGGCTATTACGGTATAATAGCAATCGTCTAAGATTTGAATTAAACCATCGATTGCGTTGTTTCATTTTATCCATAATAGATAGAGGTATTCCGATAATGTTCGATCCCGTGTCCAATAGGGTCAGTTTTCCTGAAATAGATGCCAGTGTCCTTCAATTGTGGAAGGATAAAGATGTTTTTGCGAGAGCTTCTACAGAGAGGATGGAATCTCCTCCTTTCATGTTGTATGAAGGGCCGCCCACGGCTAATGGCAGTCCGGGCATACATCACGTGTTGGCTCGTGTATTTAAGGACGTGATATGTCGATACCGTACCATGAAGGGTTACAAGGTTTTACGGAAAGGTGGCTGGGACACTCATGGATTACCAGTAGAATTGGAAATAGAAAAAGAACTGGGATTGAATTCGAAGCAGGAGATAGAGGAGTACGGGATAGAGAAATTCAACCAGCGCTGTAGAGAGAGTGTATTTCGATATGTCCAAGAATGGGAGGTAATGACCGATCGTATTGGATTTTGGGTGGATATGGAAACTCCATATGTAACTCTCGAAAATGAGTATATCGAATCAGGATGGTGGATCTTAAAACAACTTTGGGACCGTGATCTTTTGTATCAAGGTGTTAGAGGGACTCCTCACTGCCCTCGCTGTGAAACTAGCCTTAGCTCACATGAGGTTGCTTTAGGATATAAAGAAAATACACGAGATCCATCAGTTTTTGTTAAATTCGAATTGATTGCACCTGAAAATTCGAACGATGTACCAACCTATCTACTTGCCTGGACTACTACGCCATGGACTCTCGCTGGGAATACGGCTTTGGCAATCTCAGAAAAAGAAGAATATTCCAGCATACAAATAGATGGTCCTAACGGCCACGAGCGATTAATAGTAGCGACTAAATTACTATCTTCTGCAATAAAAGATGAGTATGAGATTATTTTTACGGTCCAAGGGTCAGATCTGGTTGGATCTAAATATCTTCCTCTATATGATCCTTTCCAATTCCAATTAGAAGAATCAAACATGGGTAGGTTCGATGGGGGACAACTTTTACGAGGGCTGTCCGAAGAGACTAGCAGTGATTCATGGAAGGTTTACGCAGGGGATTTTGTTTCCATGGAGGATGGAACTGGTGTAGTACATATAGCCCCAGCATTTGGTGACGAAGACCTGAATTTAGGTAAAGAACGGGGGTTGGCTTTTGTACAACATGTGAATCTTCAAGGCAACATTGTTGGCTCCTACTCTTATGCTGGCAAATTTGTCAAAGATGCTGACAGCCAGATTATTGAAGAATTATCCGAAAGAGGCCTTATCTATCATCATGAAACTTACAGGCATACTTATCCGTTTTGTTGGCGTTGTGATACACCTGTCCTCTATTACGCGAAGCCATCTTGGTACATAAAAACGACATCTGTGAAAGATAGATTGGTTTCGGGAAACCAAAGTATTAATTGGTATCCGGACTACATTAAAGATGGTCGGTTCGGAGAATGGTTAGGTAATAATGTTGATTGGGCAATATCTAGAGAGCGCTACTGGGGAACTCCAATACCCATTTGGGTGTGTGAAGAGTGTGGATATCAAGAATGCTTAGGTGGAATACAAGAATTATCTGAAAAATGCCTCCCGTCTTTTCGAGATTCAATCTCCGGACTAGATTTGCATCGGCCGTATGTTGATGAAATCAAACTGAGATGTAATTCCGACGGATGTGAAGGATTTATGAGCCGGATTCCTGAGGTTATGGATGCATGGTTTGATTCTGGTGCTATGCCATTCGCACAGTGGCATTACCCATTTGACAATGAGTCAATGGATTCGGACGGTCGGTTCCCTGCGGATTATATTTGTGAAGCTGTGGATCAAACTAGAGGGTGGTTTTACAGCCTTCATGCCCTTTCGACGTTATTAAAAAACCAGCCGTCCTACAAGAACGTTATTTGCCTTGGCCTTATATTAGACGGCCGCGGGCAGAAGATGAGCAAGAGAATTGGAAACGTGGTGGAACCACTATCTGTTCTGGATGTTCATGGCGCGGATGCGCTGCGTTGGTACTTGTTTACAGCTTCACATCCCGGAGAACCCCGGAGATTTTCTGATAAGTTGGTTAATGAGACTTTGCGCCGGGTATTGCTTACTCTTTGGAACGTATATTCATTTTTTATCAATTACGCAACTATTGACCAGTTTCATCCGGATCAGATTCCAGAGAATTGGGTGCCTGAAAATGAATTGGACAGATGGATACTTTCCGAGTTGAATGTACTGGTAGCACAGGTAGACGGTTATCTTGATCAATACAATCCTACGGATGCAGGAAGGCGCCTGCAAGAATTTATAGATCAACTATCTAATTGGTATGTGAGACGTAGCCGCAGAAGGTTCTGGAAAAGCGAGAACGATGGTGACAAACTTTCTGCTTACGCCACGTTATATGGCTGTTTAGTTACGTTGTCCAAGTTAATGGCCCCCTTGGCTCCTTTTGTAGCAGAAAAAATATATCAAAATCTGGTTTTTGGTGTTGACCCGGATCAGACCGACAGTGTTCATCTCTCGGACTTTCCAGAAAGTGACCAATCCCTCATAGACCAGGAATTGATGGAAGCTACCCGACTGGCGATGAGGTTTTCTAGTATGGGACGGTCCGCTCGATCAAAGGCAGGCCTAAAAGTTAGACAACCGCTCGCATCATTATTCGTCAGAGTACGTAACCCCGAAGAAGAGAAGTACGTACGCTTAGTTGAACCTCAGATTCTCGAAGAGTTAAATATTAAAGAAATAGAATTTAATAGAGATGCGGAAAGCTTTTATCAAAAAGCGGTTAATGAATTAGATGATCCTTCAAACGCGGTGGTTCAGATTGATCATTACTCAGTTTGCTTGGACTCGGGGTATATGGCTGCTGTAAACTCCGAAATTACGGATGAATTGGCTGAAGAAGGCCTAGCCCGAGAAGTGGCTCACCGTGTACAGGGTCTAAGACGCGAAGCAAAGTTTGAATTAACTGATCGTATCATCATCTACTATGACGGTCCTGATGCTATCGCTCGCGTTATGAAGAATCACCTAGAATACATTTCTCAAGAAACTTTGAGCGATGATGTAATATCGGGGTTACCGGATGATGGTAACTTGTCTCCTCTTCAAACTATTGAGGGTATGGAAGTAGTATTAGAAGTGAGGCGCGTTTAGCTCAAATTGTTATGCCTGAACTTCCTGAAGTTGAAAATACACGACGATATTTGGAAGAACTAGGATTGGTCGGTTGCATATTCGAAAGTGCGAATATTGGTTGGGCTAGGACTATAAAAGCACCCTCTTTGGAAGACTTTATTCTTGGGATTCCAGGTCGATTAGTTATTGAGATTGGGAGACGCGGTAAATATCTGATTGTTACTCTGTCCGAGGATATTTATAACCCGATCTCTTTTCTCATTATTCATCTAGGTATGACTGGTGGGTTGCGGTTGCATCCGAAATCTAAACTTATGCCTGATTTGGTACGACACATTTTTTCATTTCAGGACGAACGGGAACTTAGATTTATTGACCCGCGCAAATTTGGTCATATGTGGCTAGTAAATGATTTGGAATCAGCTCTGCCAAGATTTGGCCCAGAACCTTTGGGAACCGAATTCACGATGGGATCTCTGGGCGAATCATGTGCTCAACGAAAAGTTCCTATCAAAGCGTTATTACTGGATCAATCGGTGATAGCTGGATTGGGCAATTTATATGTAGACGAATCTCTTTATGTTTCAGGTATCCATCCTAATCGTTTTGCTGCAGACCTAGCTGCTCATGAAATATCCAAGTTGCATGGGGCAATTATTTCCACCTTAAATTCAGCGTTGATGCAATATGATGAGCATCGAAAAGATGTCTGTTATGAACCGGAATTCGGGCTTTCTACCTGGACAATTCCCCGTAAAATAAGCGAAATTTGCCCCACATGCGATGCAAACATTAATCGTCTGATAATTAGAGGAAGAAGTTCATTTTTCTGCCCTTCTTGTCAAATAGCTTATTAACTAGCTCTTGGACTTTGAAAATACATCATTACTTCGTAAACGATAGTTTGTTGACGATTGAACTACCTCTGCTTAAACTGTCGCTAAGGATGGTTGCCCAATCCGATGCTTGTATCAAACAGACGAGATAATATCGACAGGTCGGATTGGGAGATCATTAAGAGCAACGTTGGATTATAACTAAATCAGGGAGCAGACTAATGGCCAACTACCAAAAACATGAGGCACAAGACTGGGCGAAAGAAAATTTACGAGGACAATGGACTACCCTGGTTACGCCGTTTACAGTCGATAATAAATTTGATGACGCTGGTATGAGGCGAAATATTCAGCATATACGGAAACTAGGTACCCGGGGCGGGGGTTGTACGTGGGGTATGGGAGAGTTCTGGAGTCTAACTTTTGACGAAAGACTCCGAGTTATGGAGACTGTGGCAGACGAAGCTGATGGGAAATGGCTGACCGCTGCTCATGTTACTCATACTTCAGCGGAAGATATGGTGGCTCTGGCACACCATGCTGAATCTGATGGAATAGATCTGCTCGTAGTCGCTCCACCCTACATGGTTACGAAGACCGAATCACAGGTTGTCGACTATGTGCGGTTGTTAGCCGAGAACACTAATCTGGCAATCATGTTTTATAACTCTCCGCAGTTCGGAATAGTTATGACACCTCAAGGATTGGAGCAACTGTGTCACATACCTAATCTCGTTGGAGTAAAGGAAGCTAGCTTCAATCAGCAATTATCTATAGAAGCCCATTTGATGCTAGGGAAAGATTACGTAATTAGTACTCCTGACGAGTGGATTTTTGAGAAAGCGCAAGCATTGGGTTTTCACCAGCAGGTCATGTTTGCTAACACTTCGGATTGGCGGTTTGACACCCCAGAATGTAACTACTATGTCCAGTATATTGATCGTGCTACTCAAGGAGACTACGACCAAGCGTTTTACGATAAGTATTTGAGGCGCATTAAAGAGTTGTCAGACACTTGGTGGACTAGGACAGTTAATAATTATAATGGCGCTTTACCTATCCCGGCTGTCAAATACTGGGGTGAATTGATGGGTATGGCAGGAGGGAAAGTAAGACCTCCTATGGCAGATTTGAGCTTGGAAGAAAAGGCCGAATTGAAACGAGAGCTAGAGCCCCTTAAGCCAAGAGTTTCAATCCCAGCTACTCCATTACAACCCAATAGGGTAAGTTGGTTAAGCGGCAATAATAGTTTCTTCTCCGGTATGTTGTTGATGGTCAGTGTTCAGAATGTTGCTGAAGCCCTGGAAGCGGAGCAGGGTGGAGCCGACGTGGTCGATGTCAAAAATTTACAGGAAGCACTGGTAGGTTCAGGGCATCCGAATATAGTTAGGGATGTTCGGTCCCTGATCCCAGTAGAAAAGCATGTTAGTGTGACCCTGGGAGTTGTTCCCAATCAGCCGGGTACTGTGGCCATGGCCGCGTACGCAGCGGCATCATTAAATGCTACGTCAGTTAAAGTTGGTTTCCAACAGGCTGACTATGCGACTGCAGTTGAAGTATTAAAGCAATCCAGGGAAGCGATGGAAGGATTCAACACCAAACTGATAGGATCATTGTTCGCCGATAATTTGCTTTATGAAGGGGGGCTTGACCCTCGTTTGATGATCCAATTGGCTAAAGATGGTGAGTGTGATGGCTTCTTGATTGACACTCTAACTAAAGATGGGCGTAATTTGTTCGATTTCATACCAGAAGCCGAATTAAGAGAAATGGTACTCCATGGCAAGGAACTAGGTCTTAGTACTTCCCTTTCCGGACACCTAAAATTGCAAGATTTGGACGAGCTAGCTCGTATCAACCCTGACATCGTTGGGGTGAGGGGTGCCGTGTGTGCAAGTGGCGATCGAGACCGTG
>CAJXEF010000037.1 GCA_913052545.1 uncultured Chloroflexota bacterium | reverse complement strand
TTCAATCCGCTTGTAATAGGATCCGTCAACAAGTAGGTAATGGACAGGTTATCTGTGCTTTATCGGGTGGCGTTGATTCGGCAGTCACTGCATTACTGATGAATCGAGCCATAGGTGATCGACTGACCTGTGTTTTCGTCAATAACGGGCTTCTGAGGGCAGGTGAAGCTGAAGGTGTACAAAAAACCTACCAAGATAATTTTGGACTAAACCTACTCTATGTAGATGCCGAAGATAGATTTCTAAGTAAGTTGGAGGGCACGGTAGATCCAGAAGCAAAACGTAAGATAATTGGTGAAGAATTTATACGGGTATTTGAAGATGTAGCACCAGATTTAAGTAATGCAGAATTTCTGGCTCAAGGAACTTTATATCCGGATGTGATAGAGAGTGAAACTTCTGATAGTGGCAACTCTGCCCGTATAAAAACCCATCATAACGTTGGTGCTCTACCCGAGAACATGAAGCTATCTTTAGTTGAGCCCCTAAGGTATCTGTTTAAAGATGAGGTTAGGGAAGTTGGCCTTGAGTTGGGGCTTCCACGAGAGATCGTGTTGCGACAACCTTTCCCTGGCCCGGGATTGGCGATCAGGATTATTGGTGAGGTCACGGTAGAAAAGCTAAACATCCTACGGGGTTGCGATACCATAGTTAGTGAAGAGATATGGTCTGCTGGCTTGTATGAAGACATATGGCAGAGTTTTGCTGTCCTTAGTGATAGTAGAACCGTAGGTGTTATGGGGGATTTTCGTACTTATGGATACGTATGTGCCATTAGAGCGGTGTCGAGTGATGATGCGATGACAGCTGATTGGGTACGGTTACCATATGAATTACTTGGACGCATATCTAACCGGATTGTTAACGAGGTTTCAGGGGTGAATAGAGTAGTATATGACATTACCAGTAAACCACCTGGAACGATTGAATGGGAATAATACTGAGGTTGAGTTAGTGAAGGTTCTCATTTTAGGTTCTGGCGGAAGGGAACACGCGTTGGCACGAGGTATTCTCGAGAGTTCTAAGTTAGAGCGTCTCTGGGTAGCCAGGGGAAATGCGGGCACTTCTGAAATTGCAACTAACCTTCAGATAAACATTGAGGACAATGATGAAGTGGCCAAAACTGCTCGGGATCTGGAGATTGATCTGGTTGTGGTTGGTCCCGAGATTCCACTAGCGAATGGGATAGTGGATACTTTGACTCGAGCCGGAGTTGCTGCCTTCGGTCCAACTCAATCTGCTGCACGAATAGAATCTAGCAAGAGTTTTGCCAGACGTGTAATGCAAGATGCCGATGTGCCCAGCCCAAAATTTGAGATTTTCACCGATCTGGGCCTAGCCCTGACCTTCGCGGAAACTTGTTGTTACCCAATTGTTGTTAAGGCAGACGGATTAGCAGCCGGCAAGGGAGTCATAATTTGCCAAACGTATGATGATGCCGTTAACGCTATCCGGACCTGCATGGAAGACAAAATATTTGGTGAATCCGGTATCACCGTCGTTATTGAGGAATTTTTACAAGGACAGGAGGTGTCCGTATTCGGTTTTACTGATGGTCGAACTATCTCACCTTTGGTAGCAGCATGCGATTATAAAAAAATTGGTAATGGAGACGTAGGTCTGAACACAGGTGGTATGGGTTGTTTTGGCCCACCTGACTTTTGGACAGAAGAATTGCATCGTATTGTTCTAGATATGGTTTTTGAACCAGTCGTAAATCAGCTTAAAAAAGAAGGTAGCACGTATAAGGGTATTTTGTATGCGGGCCTGATGATTACTAGCACAGGTATAAAAACCCTCGAGTTTAACTGTAGATTTGGTGACCCTGAAGCTCAGATAATTGTCTCTTTAGTGAGGTCCGATCTCTTAGAGGTAATGAAGGCATGTGTTGAAGGTACCCTAGAACAAGTTGATCTGCGCTGGGATACTACGCCGCATGTGGCAGTGGTTTTAGCATCAGGTGGTTATCCCGTGAATTACCAAACGGGATATCCCGTTAGTGGGCTTTACGCTGATACGCCGAATTCATATGTATTTCATGCGGGTACCAAATGGTTTTCGGCTGATAGTAGTGATTCTGTTGTCACCGATGGAGGTAGGGTGTTAACGGTTTTAGGATGGGGATCAGATTGGGACGAAGCCCGTAAAAATGCTTATAACAGGGTGACAAAAATACGTTTTGAGAACGCGTATTATCGTTCGGATATTGGAGCAAAGAAACTAGATGTCGAAGGTGGGATGTGGGCTCCGACAACTACAATATAAAACACTCTGATCTATGGCAAACATTTGTAACAGTGTCTAGCAACGGATTACTCGCCGGTTTCAGGAAAAAGCGGTGGGGAGAATTTGAGAAATGGCGTGGATGGCTAGACCAGAATACCTTGCCATACCTTTCGTTAGAACACAGTTTAGTAATGTTTCGCGCATCAGGATCCAAGGGGATAAAGGCATTTGGTGCAAACAAGATTGATGAAATACGAGAATCGCTGGATTTCTTGCTATACGATCCTGTTTCATTAGAAGGTCGGTTTGCTGAATGTGTTGCTCTCGATGGAGCTTATCATTGTGGTGGTTTTGACAAGGAATTTGTGACGTTTTTGTTGTGCTTAAGAGAACCATCGCTTTTTGGGATTTGGCAGCCCTATGTGGTAAAAGCCTTAAAGATATTTGGAAATTGTCCACTTAACTTCGGCAAGGGTCATGTGGGTCTTGCTTATTTAGACTTGTTAGATGCTTTGATGGAAATACGTCGTGTCACAGGACTCCCTGATTTCATCTCAGTCGATGAATATTGCTATGCCATTACGAGGTAGATCAGGATAAAGTATACCGATCAAATCGTTGACTAACAGGCGTTAAAATAGGAGGAGGTCTAATGGAGTGGATGGATACCCTGGTTAATCTCAAGTCTGATTTAACGGACGCTCGAGATAAACTTAGAACAGATTGGCAGGCTATTGCTGATGGTTTAGCTGAGAAGCGATTAGAATTGGTGAATCAGGCTGATGCCATGGATATATCAAGTTTGCTGTCTCAAATTAACACTGTTTTACTTGAGGGACAAGGAACTATTTCGTATTTACAATCCTGGGAAGAAGAATCTGATGATGACGCTAGTGGGCTTGATGAGTCAATGGATGATTTTGATGATGCTGATTATGTGTCTACTATTTTGACTTGGCAAGAATCTGGGTTATGCGAGATAGCGGTTGATGTAGAATTAGGAGAACAGGGGATCTCAGTGCAGGTGAATGAGGTGGAAATCAGACCTGATCCAGAATCATTAAAATCTGCACTTATCACCGCGTTCAAAGAGGAACTAGATCTCTGATGGAGTTACGACCAGCCACCTTAGCTTGTTAGCGAACTGTGGCAATTGGTTAGTCGTGAACCGCTGTTCAGTAAAAGAAATATACTATAGGAGGAAAATCAACTGCCATTATTAGGGTTAGTCATGAGTAGTTCTTCAGATGAGCCTGTTGTTCAGGCCGCTATAGATACTTTGGATCAACTCAAGGTTGATTATGAAGTGAGGGTTATGTCTGCATACCGTAACCCAGAACGGGTTCGAGAATATGCACTCTCAGCGCGTGAAAGAGGGATAGAGGTGTTCATTTCAGCTGCGGGAGGGTCCGCTGCTTTAGGAGGTGTCCTAGCTGCATGGAGTACCATTCCGGTTATCGGTATACCGTTGGCATCAAGTGATTTGAATGGTATAGATGCTTTAATGGCTACAGCGCAAATGCCGCCAGGTGTTCCGGTTGCCTGTATGGCAGTCGGGTCGTGGGGTGCAAGAAACGCCGCGTTATTTGCTGCGCAGGTTTTAGGCATAAAACATGATGACATTCGAGAATCCTTTGAAAATTATCGGAAAGAGTTACAAGCAAGTTAAATGTCTTTAGCAGTTCTCACTGATTTTGACGATACAGCTGCTTTTCAAAACGTAGCTGAGTTATTGCTTAACAAATTTGGAGATCCGTCTTGGATGGATATCCGCGGACGCTTTCGATCTGGCGAATTGACCCTTAAGGAATACCAGGAGATTACTTTCCGTAATATTCTAGCGGATCGGTCTCAAATGTGGGATTATGTAAAGCAGCATGCAAGTTTTCGGCCCTATTTTGGCGAGGTATGGCAACATTGTAATAAATACAATTATCCAATGGCGATTGTTAGCCAGGGATTAGATTTTTATATTGAGGCTCTTTTGGAAAAATACGGGTTTGATCAGATTCCTGTTTACGCGGTCAATACAGAGTTTTCTCCAGAAGGCTTGCGATATGAGTATACGTTTACCTATCCGGATGATCCCGAGCGAGGTAATTCTAAAGGATTGATAGTGAACCGGTTCCAAGACAAAGGGTATAAAGTGATCTATATAGGTGACGGTAGGTCTGATTTTGAAGCCGCGGTCGAAGCTGATGAGGTGTTTGCCCATAGCGTTTTAGCTAAGGAATGCCAACAGCAAGGCATACCGTTCAGACCCTTTTCGGATTTCGGTGCTGTAATTGAATTGCTACGTACATATAGCCGTGAAGGTTCATAATATTAAGGGTCAAGTGCTAGGGTTTATTCTAAAATAATGTAAATATAGGAGGCTTACCTGTGATCGACCGGTATTCGCGACCGGAAATGAAAAAGGTTTGGTCGGATGAGAACAAATATGGTCAATGGCTTCAGGTGGAATTGGCTGTGGCGGAGGCGTGGGTCGAAGAAGGTGTAATTCCCTTGGAAGATATGACTCGTCTGAGGAATGCCAAATATAACCACGTCCGCATGATGGAGATATTCGATACTACTAAGCACGACGTTACGGCATTTTTAACTTCTGTAACTGAGACTATGGGTCCCGAGGGGAGGTGGTTGCATCTAGGTATGACATCTAACGATATGTTGGATACGGCTCAAGCCTTGCAATTGGTTGAAGCAGGGGATTTACTCTTAAAAGACATTGATCAGGCAATAGATGTGTTAGGTAAACAGGCGGTTAAATACAAAGACACAATAATGATGGGCCGTACCCATGGAGTCCACGCAGAGCCAATAACTCTCGGACTAAAGTTAGCTCTCTGGTGGGAAGAGATGCGCAGGCAACGTAACAGATTAATAGAAGCCTGTGAAAGCATCAGAGTAGGTAAAATATCTGGTGCCGTAGGGACACATGCCACCATCTCACCACAAGTAGAGGATAGAGTATGTGAACGACTTGGATTGCAGGTTGCTCCTATTTCGAACCAGATTATACAGAGGGATAGGCACGCTCATTTTGTGACTACTCTAGCTATGGTAGCGGCCTCTTTGGAGAAATTTGCAACCGAAATAAGGTCACTACAAAGAACAGAAACACATGAATTGGAAGAGCCTTTCGGGCAAGGGCAGACTGGATCTTCTTCTATGCCTCACAAACGTAACCCAGAACTTTCTGAACGTATTTGTGGATTAGCTAGATTGATCAGAGGGAATAGCGTAACAGCTTTAGAAAACGTAGCTCTTTGGGGGGAGAGAGATATAAGTCATTCTTCCGCTGAACGGATCATCTTGCCAGATTCTTGTTTGGCTCTCGATTACATATTGAGTCTCTTTATTAGGATAATGGCTGACCTCCGAGTTTTCCCCGATAAGATGTGGGCTAACATCGAGGACAGTAAAGGTCTGGTTTTTAGCCAACGTGTGCTTCTGGCGTTGGTTGATCGAGGAGTTGCAAGGGAGGAGGCTTATAAGGTTGTCCAAAAAAATGCCATGCGCAGTTGGGATGAACAATTGGATTTTAGAGAGCTCCTTAAATCTGATGCGGACGCCCTTAAACAATTTTCAATTGAAGAATTGGAAGAATTGTTTGATTACGGGTATTACACACGGTATGTTGATCAAACGTTGGAACGGGTTGGATTGTTACCCGTAGAAGCTGCTAGACAAAATTAAATACGTGTACTGTATTGCTAGATTTAACTCGTAATAACACCTGATAGACGATGAGATATGTTGCTTGAAACTAACTTGCCTAATTTACTTCACAGGGGAAAGGTCCGCGATACCTATCCAGTCGATGAAGAACTGCTGTTAATCGTAGCAACTGACCGGATATCTGCTTTCGACGTGGTGCTACCTGATGCAGTTTCAAATAAAGGTCGAGTTCTTAACCGTATTTCGGCGTTTTGGTTTGAGAAGACCAATCACTTAATACCTAATCATTTCATTGGCTTGGCTGATGGTCCAAATGTGAAAGACCAATACAAGGATAGTAGCATAATGTCAGCGATCTCTCCTGAAATCGCTAGCCAATCGATGATAGTTAAAAAAGCCGAGCGTATTGATATCGAATGTATAGTAAGAGGATATATTACTGGCTCGGCCTGGGGAGAATATCGCCGGTCAGGCACGGTATCTGGAAAGCCAATGCCGGAAGGCCTGGTGGAAGGGGACTCATTTCCAACACCAATCTTTACCCCTACAACCAAAGCCGAGGAAGGGCACGATGTGAATATGTCGGATCAAGAGGTTATAGACATGGTAGGTGTTGAAATGGCTCAAAAGTTAGAAAAAGCCAGCAAAGAAGTTTATGCTTTTGCTCAAGAATATGCGAAGAACAGAAGAATAATCTTGGCGGATACCAAAATGGAGTTTGGTACGCTCAATGGGGAATTAATATTAATAGACGAGTTGTTAACACCCGATTCCAGTCGTTTCTGGGATATGGATGGATATGGTCCGGGGAAATCTCAACCTAACTATGATAAGCAATTCGTAAGAGATTATTTAACCGAACAAGGGTGGAATCAGGAGCCACCAGCCCCTCAACTCCCTGAAGACGTCATCTCAAAAACGACTGAACGTTATATGGAAGCTTATTATCGGATTACAGGTGAAAGACTTTAAACCTCACGTAGTATAAAAATCTTTAATGGATAGGAGTTCTGTTGCCCATTTCAAAACATCGTAGGCGGAGAGGCCGGGTTGCGCCGGGTAGTAGCCGATCATCGGCTTCTCTGTCGCTCAATCAAGGTAAAAGAAAAACTAATTGGCTTTACTTGTCAGCGTCCCTAGTAATAGCCATATTGGTAATTGGTGGATTTGTAGTAGGAAGTGGGGGGTTTGGGACTGGTGCAGTTACCAAAGGTTCGAGCGAGGAGCACATAGAAGGTATCGGCGTCGAGCAGGACATAATGGCTACTCGTGATCATATAACCGACGGGACAGATGTCGAGTACAACGCTACGCTTCCAACCTCGGGTAACCACTGGCCTCAACCTTCTAAGTGTGGGTTTTTCGAAGATGGGTTACCCAATGAAAGAATCGTTCACAACTTAGAACATAGTAACATCGTGATTAGCTACAATTTCTCTTCTGAATCTGAAATTGAAAGATTAAAGGATGTACTAAAGGGTATAGGATTAAATAACACTCTCGGTGTGACTAGATTCTATGAAAAAATTGAATCAGGGACCGTGGCCATGGCTGCATGGGGTATTTTAGATACCATGGAAGGGATTGACGAAGAACGTATAAAGAAGTTTTTTGAAACTTACGCTGGTAATCTGGGACCTGAAGGTAATATCAGCTGCTTAACCGCCGGGGCAATGCCTTAGGTGTTTCCTAGCTTAACCTGGGTATGTAAAATAGAAGAACAGCTGTTCATTAAAAGTAACCATCGCTAGGAGTCAACTTTGTTTTTGGCAGAAGTATTCGTAACCCTTAAACCGACTGTTAATGATCCTCCTGGAATCACCGTTATGGGTGCAGTGCAAAATCTAGGATTCAATTCCGTAGTTGGGGTCAGAATAGGGAAATTTTTGGAAATCAGATTGGCCGAGACAAATAGGAACAAAGCTGAAAAACTACTCGAAGACATGTGTCAAAAATTACTAGCTAATCCAGTTATAGAAGAATATAGGTATGAATTGAAAGAACTATCATCAGCTTCATAGCAGGATCATAGAATGGAGTACCGCTACAATATTTAGAGCTTCTAAGTATATATTCAGTGATTGTACAGACAATATTATTGTAGAAGGAGGATCAGTATGTCATCAGGCAATAGAGAGGCCCGAGTTTATGTTGGAGCTGAGAGTCACGGATTATACCGATTGTCCCCAGGTTCTGATAGATGGGAGTCTTTGACAGTTGGATTACCGAACAGGGTGGAAGTGCAAGGAATCGCGCTCCATCCGGATAATCCCGCCATCGTTTACGCAGGGACTAATGACGGCCCTTATCGTAGTCACGACCGAGGTGACCACTGGGAACGCTTAGATTATCCTAAGGGAGACCCTGGAGTTTGGACTTTTTTATTTAGGCCTGGAGATCCAACAGTAATGTATATAGGAACTGCACCAGGTGAGATTTATCGAAGTACTAATAGCGGAGATTCCTGGCAAAGGTTGAACACGACTATGGGTTCAAATGAATGTCAAATGACATTCCCTACAAGAGTTATAGGTTTAACTGCAGACCCTAATTTTCCTGATGAAATGTATGCGGGATTAGAAGTTGCAGGTGTCATACGAAGTTCTGATGGAGGAGAGTCCTGGGAAGAGATTACAGGATCGCTAGCACCAAATGAAGACACGCTGGATCTTCACGGAGTTCAGTGTACGGCGGCTTCGCCTCATACGGTGTTTTTGACCACTCGGCAAGGACCTTTTATTGGACCTGATAGAGGAAGTGAATGGATTCCAATTGAGTTCGGTAATTTTTCTGAAATTACCTATACACGAGACCTTTTTGCCGCCCCGCATGATCCTAATGTGCTCTTTGTATCTATAGGAGCTGCTGCACGTAGCAGCCAAGGTGCTGTTTACAGAAGCAGGGATTTGTTCCGAACGTTTGAAACAGTTGGGACGGGAGTTAAAGCTAAGAGTACTATGATGGCCGTTAGGTCTGATCCCAGGAATCCTAATCACGTTTTTTGTGTGGCTCGAGATGGAGAGGCATTCGGTTCAACTGATGATGGGGTAACTTGGACTACATATCCATTACCTGAGGATGCCAAAGAAGTAAGGGGTTTGGCTCTGGGTTAAAATATACGTGTGCACTGTTAATTAAGAACCCTCTATTAGCATAATCAATAGAGGGTTCTGTTTGATTGCTGTTGTCGTTCCTACCGTTTTTTTTAACTCATGTTTTGTGAGATTAGAGACACTAATTCTTCTACTGTGGCCTGTTGCCATACTTCTGCTCTGTCAGCCGTCCGGGCCCTGCGTTCTCTCCCGAAATCCTGATCATTGATTTCCGGATTCTCTGAACGTATGGCTGTCTCAATCCCCTCTATTTCTGTCACAGCTACCTCAGGCCGTTCTATCCAATGACAGATGTACCGGTGATCTTTCGTATAAAAAACAGCGACAGGAATAGACATATGTTGGCCATTTTTAAGGAATTCGTTCATGATGTCGTGGTGTTCATCTCGGGGGAAGATTCTCATGTCCATTCCGCATGATTCAGCTACACGCGCTAAAACTGGTAATCCTCTAACTACATCTCCGCACCAATCTTCCCCTATTACCATCATTTTCGCTGGGCCATCTGGCTTTGCGGTTAACTGGTTTAACGCGTCAGCTTCTGTTTGCTGAACCGCAAAGTTTGAATAAAAACCCTCGAATCGCGCTTTGTTTACTTTTATTTGATCCATATAGTCTGTATACAGAAATCCTTGTTCGAAACGTTGTGGAGTGACGACGCTTGTTTGACCTGCCATGCTATTTCCTCCCCATGATCCAGTATGTGTTTATCTTTCCAAGTAGATGATTGATTTGAGTATATGAATACGAACATACAGTTCGTCAGCCTATTTCTCACCCAACTGATCCCTCGAATCCTATTTCGATTCGTCCATCTGGGTACCTAATAATTGGAACTGAGTCCCCATATAAAAGAGCTTCGTCCAACGTGTCTTGAGATTGATCGACTCTTCTTTCTTCGTATTTAATACCTTCTCGACCCCATGTGTTACGAAGTTTGTCACAAGCGGGGCAAACCGTAAGTGTATAAACTATCGGTAAATCTGTCACTTAAAGCCTCCTTGTGGTTATATTGCCATTCTACAATGCTATTTACAGGGTGTCATCCTGATCTTTAAGGCACTGTATAAGAATGTCTGGGGTTTTGTTAATAGGCATAAAAGACTCTCTTGTCTGGCTTTATAGAGGTAGCTATAATGACGCTGATAGTGTAGTTAGGTTAATCGAAACTATAGCTAGGCTCTCTAAAACCAAGAAACATCAGGAGTAAAAATGATAGCTTTAGTGGTTGAAATCAATATTAAGCCTGGGCATAAAGATGCATTCATGGCGTCAATGTTAGGGGATGCTAGGGGATCCAACAATGATGAACCAGGCTGCCTAAGGTTTGATGTATTACAAGATAATGAAGATCCTAACAAGTTACATTTGTATGAGGTTTACCAGGATGAGGCAGCCGTAGAAGCTCATAGAAATGCGCCGCATTTCGTTAAATGGAGAGAGGAATGTAAAGACTGGTTTGCTACTGAAAACGTAAGGAAGTTGGCTACCCCTGTTTATCCGCCCGAGGATAAATGGGTAAAGCGTCCTCCAGTGGATTAAATCTACAGGTTCCTCCGTAGGACTGTGTCTAAAGCATTTAAGTAATCATCGACTTCAGTGTCTGAAATAGCTGTTGAAATGGCTCCTACTAAATTAGGAGCCATTAGTATTCCTTCATTCATTAACCCGAGGAAAACCTGGTCTCGTAGGGTAGTATTTTCTGCGGTTATATCTCTGTAATTATTGATCGTAGTGTCAGTAAAATGTATTCCAAATAATGAACCTAGACCAGTAACCTGCACAGGTAGTTCCTGTTTGGCGCATACCTCGCGAATGCCTTGTTTTAAATATTGGGTTTTTTCAGATAGGTTATCAAATACTTCAGGGGTCAATTGTTCGAGAGTTACTGATCCAGCCAGCATGGTGATAGGGTTAGCATTGAACGTACCAGCATGTCCTACTTGTGGGCCTGTCGTCGGGTCATACAGGTCCATGATGTCGTCGCGGCCACCGAAGGCTCCGACGGCAAAACCCCCACCTATTATCTTTCCTAGCGATGTCATGTCAGGAGTTATACCGTAATATTCTTGGCAACCGCCACTCCCCACACGGAAGCTAATGACCTCATCAAATATTAAAATTATTCCGTTATCCTTGGTGAACTGGCGTAACATCTGTAGGAAATCGTGGTTTGCTGGGACCATTCCGACTGACCCGAGCATGGGTTCAACAATCACTGCTGCTAAGTCCGATGCGTTTCGTTCTAAAATAATCTTCGAAGAGGCGGTGTCGTTAAATGGCAGCACTACCACTTGCTCTACAACTCCGTCGGCCAGGCCAGCACTGCTTGCCAAAGCCTTGGGATTGTCTCCTGCGCCCGCCAAATTCGGATCTATTCGGATACTCACGCTGACCGAGTCATGTGTCCCGTGATATCCTCCTTCAGCTTTGGCAAACTTACTTTTACCTGTGAATGCTCGTGCTGCTCGTAGGGTATTTAATGTAGCTTCAGTTCCCGAATTAGTGAATCTAATCTTGTCAAATCCAGGGACCCTATCACAAAGCATCTTAGCTAACCGAACTTGATGTAGATTAGGGGCGTTGTAAGCCAATCCATGGTGCAGTTGGGTTTGAACGGCATCGATAACCGGTGCCGGGCCATGGCCTAGTATCATGGTAGTCATCGTATTTATAAAATCAATCCTGTCTACGTTATCTGCATCGATTATGTGACTACCTGAAGCGGACGTAATGAATATTGGATAGGGTTTCCAAAATATGGAATTTCTACTATCGCCGCCAGGGAGGTAATCTCTGGATTCCTCCCAAAACTTTCTGGACTCTCGGGTTAATTCCAAATATCTATTTAATTCTATACCTTTGGCGTCGACGGTCATCACTTAATCTCCGTTTTTATGCCATAGAAGGGCCAAGTGGAGTTCTCGGGAAATATATTTTCCGCAAAGGGGAAATTCCTATACTTGAGAAAATGACTACTATGAATATGATCCCTCCCACGGATAATACTAATGGTGCGTTAAACACATCAGTAAGAGTTCCATTTATCAGGTTAGCCATAGCCATAGTACCGCCTACGTGCATGTTATAGACACCGGAAATGCGACCTCTGATTTCATCCGGGGCGATGGTTTGTATGATAGCGTGTGTGATGGTCATAAACCCAGCCTGGTTGACGCCCATGAATATGGTTGCAGCGATAGATAAGGCCTCATGATTGGACAGCCCAAGGGCGATAGGTCCAAGCCCGCTGGTCATTCCGAAAAATAGGAATACTTTACCTCGTGTTGATTCGTTGCGTATTCCTGCTAGAAATATGGATGAAACGAGTGCCCCTGCACCGACACCAGCTATCAGATAGCTAAACCCTGCTTCACCAGCTCCTAGTTTGCCTTCAGAGATAGCTGGCATCATTGATTCGTAAGACATAGTAAGTGAGCAATGGGCTACAGCCATTATAACAATGCCCAATAACATCGGATGTTGGTATGTGTAAACCAATCCGCTCGCCATATTTTGGAAGAAGCTACGACTTGAATCCATGACACCGGTTGACCGTGTATGGATATTCAAAGTAAGTATTAGTCCAATAAAATAAAAAGCGCTACAAAACCAAAATGAGAGAGCAATATCTGCAGAATCGGGTACTGCTACGATCAGTATGAATATTAATATCGGCCCAAATAACCTGGATCCTTGCTGGGTAGCTTCATTCAATGCTACGGCATTTAGGAGACGATCTCGCGGGATTAAGTTAGGCACCAAAGTCTGGGAAGTTGTTTGCTGAGCGGACCTAAGAGATCCATTCACGACAGACAGCAAAACGAGTGACCAGATTCCCAGGTCTCCGTACATTACTAGGGCTGCGAGAATTATGTTGTGTGCAAGATTTAATCCGTACGTCCAGCTAAGGACAGTTTGGCGATTGAATTTATCTGCTATAAAGCCAATTACAGGGGTAAGGAAAAATCTGGGAGCCATGGCCATAAAAGTTACCACTCCCACCCACATGCTGGAATTGGTTTCGGTCATATCGAAGGCAAGCCACCCACGGGCTACGATCAGTGCCCAACCAGCCGCTCCGGCAAATAAATTGGCCATCCATAACGTGCGGTAATCCTTATACTGGAGTGCTGCTAAAAAGCGTTCTGGGATAGCGCTCAACCGGTAGGTAT
Source organism: uncultured Chloroflexota bacterium (assembly GCA_913052545.1). Next base: position 1,516 of record CAJXEF010000037.1, on the reverse strand, counting down.
TGTCCTTCTGATCAGCCAACTGGACCCTCCGTGATTCGAATTAATTCGGCGTGACAGATTGCTCATATGGGAAATATATCGGCGGTATTCTATCACGACAGGATTCTTAGTGATATGAATTGGTAAAATTGTACTAGATCGTGGAATAGGATATGGGCAAGCTCATCTCTCGGGTTTAGGAAGATTCAACGGTAAAACTCTAAAGTGAACTAAGCTAGCGACGGAGTCCTTTAGCTCACTTCCACCACGCTCCGGGTTTGCTGGTTGTGGCAGGGTCAGAGGGCATTTCACTCAAACTGGCCCAACGTGGTAGCTCTTCCACCTTTATGTTTGATACTAAGTAAACTGCGTCATCTGAACGGTGGATATCGAACTCTTGAAAATCGTTGCCGACTACCATATATCTAGATAACACTGTCAATACGTCTTTGCGTAGCGCTTCCATACTACCGCCGGATAGATCTATACGATCTTTTAATAGGGCCAATCTCAAGCGATCTCGAGCGGTCTGTTTAGTTTGGTCTTTATGAATTAATACCCATCTTAAGAAATCACGCATGTGTGTATGATCCCCCTTTAATACCCATGATTTCTTTCACTTTGTCCATTATGCCGGTACGGGGTTCAAGATCAGGTATAGCTACTTCTTCTCCGTCAATTCTAGCAACTATTCTGGAGAAAGCCGCGCCAGATAATGCTTTGGGGTCATGGATGACTGGTATACCCTGGTTTGTTGCCGTGATCAATCTGTCATCTACCGGTACCATACCAAGTATATCTACTGCCAAGAGTTCAACTATATCGTCCTTATCCATCATATCGCCCCGCCGTACCATGGCCGGATTGACTCGGTTAATAATGAGTTTTGGACGATGTAGTTCCGCAGCTTCTAGCAACCCGATCACCCTATCTGCATCCCTGATTGCAGATACTTCAGGTGTAGTTACCATGATTGCTTCTTTGGCTCCAGCTATAGCGTTTTTGAACCCTTGTTCAATTCCAGCAGGGCAGTCAACAATCACGTAGTCAAATTCCTCTTCTAACTTGTGGCACAGATCACGTAGTTGTTCTGGGTCTATGCAGTCTTTATCCCTGGTTTGTGGCGCTGGAATCAAATAAAGGTCTAGTTTATGTTTATCTCGAATCATACCTTGATTTAGTTTGCAGCGTCCCTCTATTATGTCAACTAAGTCATAAACAATGCGATTCTCAAGGCCCATCACTACATCTAAGTTACGGAGGCCAATGTCACTGTCTATGACCACAACGTTATGCCCCCTCATAGCCAGACCGGTACCGATATTCGCGGTAGCTGTAGTTTTCCCTACCCCACCTTTCCCTGATGTAACTACTATGGTTTTACCCGTCATATAATGTTCCTCCGCTGTATCTCGCATATCGCCCATTAAACGGCGAGACGAAAATATGTTGGCGTCTGATGTAAGCAATTGATCCTTCTTGGTTACGATATTTCTTTTTACCAGGGTTTTTGGGCGTAATTCCTACATACGGCCCT
>CAJXEF010000036.1 GCA_913052545.1 uncultured Chloroflexota bacterium | reverse complement strand
AAACCCAAACCGCTAATATCAGAAGTAAGAAGACCACTCACGTTATCATTCTTGGAGTAAAAATTTTCAAGAACCCCAAAATGCTATGCTTTTGATGTTGACCTACCTTGTGTATAGACCTAGAATGTAGTCGTGAGTTACGATTCTGGAAAGTCCCAACCAGATCATCCAAAAGAGGAGTGTGGGGTTGTAGGGATCCACATGCCTGGCGGTGAGGCTAGTCGTTTAGCCTTTTTCGGGCTTTTTGCACTTCAACACAGAGGCCAAGAAAGCGCCGGGATAGCGGCTGCAAACGGTACGACCATAAATTCACATTCCGATATGGGCCTCGTCACACAAATCTTCAGAGAGCCTGATTTCTACCCGTTAGCGGGAGATTTGGCCATCGGGCACACTAGATATTCTACGACAGGTAGCAGCCAATTATGTAACGCTCAACCCATTTTAGTCAGCGGTCATCACGGCCAATTAGCCCTTGCCCACAACGGCAATATCATTAACTCCTACCAATTAAAAACACAATTGGAAACACAATGGAGTTGCGAATTTACTTCTACTACTGATTCCGAGGTGATTGCATATCTATTGGCTAACGCCCCAGGGCAAAGCTGGGAAGAGCGCATATTCCATTGTATGAGGACGCTGGAAGGCGCATTCTCCCTTGTATCACTCACACCAGATACTCTAATCGCAGCACGAGATTCTCTGGGCATCCGACCATTGTGCCTAGGCCAACTGAATAACGGCTGGGTAATCGCATCTGAAACTTGTGCACTGGATCACCTAGGAGCAACATTCGTTCGGGATTTGGATCCAGGTGAAGTAGTAGTGATCGATAACGATGGTATCAGATTTGCCAAAAGACAACCCGATGATTCTCCTAAGAAACGGGCGTTGTGTGTCTTTGAATTAATTTATTTTGCACGTCCAGATAGTATTATCGATGACCAACTAGTCTATTCTGTCAGGCAATCTATGGGCGCACAGCTCGCCAGGGAACATGCTGTTGATGCCGATTTGGTAATTGGTATACCAGATTCATCCACTGCCGCTGCTGTAGGCTACGCCCAAGAATCCGGAATCCCTTACAGTGACGGCCTGATAAAAAATCGGTATGTAGGCCGAACTTTCATTGAACCTGAACAGCGTCTTAGAGATTTGGGGGTTCGACAGAAATTTAACCCATTGACTGAAGTAATCAAAGGCAAACGTTTAGTCGTGGTAGATGACAGTATAGTAAGAGGAACCACAACCCCCCACGTGGTGAATTTACTACGAAAAGCCGGTGCCGTAGAAATTCATATGAGGGTATGCGCGCCTCCAATCAAACACCCTTGCTACATGGGAGTTGATATGGCAACCCGCCAAGAACTCATCGCAGCTAATAATAGCGTAGAAGAGATCCGGTCTATAACAGGAGCCGACAGCCTAGGGTACCTGAGTGTGGAAGGACTGCTCAAAGTAGCAGGAAATGATCGCGGTGGATTCTGCGATGCCTGCTTTACAGGGAACTATCCAGTGCCTGTACAATTAGAACTTACCAAAATGGCTCTGGAATAATCGATACCTTCCTACGTTATAAATCTTAGCATCAACCGGTCACAAGAATTTTAGTACGCTATTGCCATTGTCTAACTGATGCTTTAGTCTGTTAATGCCGTCCGGAATGGGCCTATAAACCCGGAAATCTGGCTTCACGAGGCAAAAGGGGTGGTGGGCGAAACATACGAATCGGCCGGGGTTAACTTAAACGCACTAGACGGCTTAAAAGATCGTATAAAAGCTTTCACAGCGCTAACTCACGGGCCTGAAGTTCTGGATCCTTCAGGTAGTTTTGCAGGTCAGTATAATTTATCCGGGTATAACAATCCTGTCCTAGTGGCTAGTACTGATGGCGTGGGCACTAAGTTAAAGATTGCAGCTCAGCTAGGTCACTACGAATCGATTGGGCAAGACCTAGTAACACTAAACGTAAACGATATCATTACTAAGGGAGCCAAGCCATTATTCTTCCTGGATTACATTTCATTCACCAATCTCGACGAACACTGTATGGAGACTTTATTAAGAGGGATGGTCTGGGGATGTAAAGAGGTCGGTTGCGCATTCATCGGAGGAGAAACAGCACAAATACCAGATACTTATATTGGAGATGATTTAGACATAGCCGGATTTGTCGTAGGGGTAACCGAAAAAGATGAGGCCCTCCCCATTGCAACTATAACTCCCGGAGATTATTTAATCGGAATCCCGTCCACTGGTTTACACACCAATGGCTTCTCTTTGGCCCGTAAAGTCTTTAACCTAGAGCAAAGCGAAGCCCAACTCTTCCAATATGACGATGTTCTGAACCATTCTCTCGGTGAAGAATTGCTTACTAAACATCGAGCATATTATCCTTTGCTAAAACCTATTTTCCCACTGATTAAAGGTTTAGCCCACATTACCGGTGGAGGATTGCCAGGAAAGATGCCGTCCATACTACCTCATACAGCAACTGCCGAATTCCAAAGAGGATCGTGGAATGTACCGCGAATATTCTCATTAATTCAACAGCAGGGTGGGATCGAAGAGTCCGAGATGTATAGAGTTTTTAACATGGGCTTAGGGATGGTTGCAGTTTGTGAACCAGAATCAGTAGCTACTATTCAAGATGCGATACCTGATTCCTTGGTAGTTGGTCAAATCATAACCCGTGACAACCATCCTCCAGTAATACTCGGCTAAATCTATAGGGATCCTCATCCAATTAGCAATGATGATGTTTATCAAGCAGTCGTCTCAGGTCATCACGGTTCATCAGATAATTTCAAACAGGTGTATTTATGAAGGCACTAATTAGCGTATACGATAAATCAGGAATAATTGAATTTGCTAAAACCCTAGCAGAGAGTGGAGTCGAGCTCATAAGTACTGGTGGCACTCACCGCACATTATCAGAAGAAGGCTCGCTTTCGGTAAAACAAGTGTCCGATATTACAGGGTCCCCTGAGATTCTTGATGGGCGAGTCAAGACCTTACATCCAATAATCTATGCAGGTTTGTTAGCTCGGAGAGACCTTAACTCCCATATGGAGGAATTAGAGAGTCAAAATATAGACCCCATAGATATCGTAGTAGTTAATCTATATCCCTTTAGTGAAACAATAAATAAACCCGATGTCACATTCGAAGAAGCATTAGAAAACATAGATATAGGCGGGCCTACTATGCTTCGAGCCGCTGCTAAAAACCATCAATCAGTAGCTGTAATAGTAGACCCAGGAGATTACCCATGGGTTTCGGAAAAGGTTGCAGACAATTCCTTAAGTAAACAAGACCTACGAAAATTGGCAGCAAAAGCGTTTCACCATGTAGCACAATACGATGCTCTGATAGCGAATTATCTATCCTCAACCGATGCTGCTGAGGATAACATGCCAGAAAACGTTAATGTTTCCTTAAAAAAGTTTGCCTCTTTACGATATGGTGAAAATCCTCACCAATCAGGAGCACTCTATATCCCAGATGGAATAACCTCTGGTGGGTTAGCCGGTGCACGTCAGCTTCATGGACGAGAGCTTTCGTATAATAATTACATGGACGCCGACGCCGCATGGCGCATAGTCACAGATTTCGCGGAAAATAGTTCAGTTGTCATAAAACATGCCAACCCTTGCGGATTAGCTAGCAATGACGAACAAGTTATAGCCTATAAAAACGCATTCGATGGAGACACAGTTTCAGCTTTCGGCGGCATAGTAGGCTTTAACAGTACATTGGATAGAGAAACCGCAGAAGCTATGTCTCCAGTTTTTTATGAAGTAGTAGTTGCACCAGATTATAGCCCTGAAGGGTTAGAAATACTTACTAAGAAAAGAAATTTACGCATACTTACAGTTGATCCGGTTACTCAGTCCACTCGGTTTGTTGGTTATGACTATCGTGTAATTTCAGGAGGCATCTTGGTCCAACATCCTGACAACTCAATAGATGATCCTGACTTGTGGGAAACCGCCACTGATCGTCAACCAACCGAACAAGAGCGCCTAGACTTAAGGTTCGCTTGGAAAGCCGTAAAACACATAAAATCAAACGCCATTGTATTTGCTAAAGAACAAACTTTGGTTGGAATGGGAGCAGGCCAACCTAATCGGGTAGTCAGCGTACATCTCGCTCAAAGGATATCTGATTCAAAAGCTAAAGGCAGCGTAATTGCTTCGGATGCGTTTTTCCCATTTCCCGATAACATAGCACTGGCCGCCCAAGCAGGGATCACTGCAGTAATACAGCCGGGAGGCTCCATCAGGGATGATGAAGTCATAGCCGAGGCAAACAAACACGGTATGGCCATGTTACTTACGGGAGTCCGGCATTTTAGACACTAGGTTACTTGGATTCAGATAAACGACGAGAGAGAATCCGGGACTGTAAATTGAAACCGTCTATTGACATAATAATACCGGTTCATAACGAAGAGGCTGTTCTTCTTGATAGTATTGGTCGGTTAAGCCAATTTCTACAAGAAAATATCCAAAATCCTTGGCGAATAACTATTGCCGACAATGCATCAACAGATGCTACAAGGTCTATTGCCCAGTTATTGGCTCAAGATTTTCCAGGTGTAGGATATCTATTCATACCTGAAAAAGGTCGGGGCAGGGCCCTTAGAGCTTCCTGGTTAAATAGCACAGCAGATTTTGTAAGCTACATGGATGTCGATTTATCTACTGACCTCAGACATGTGCCAGAGTTGATTGCAGCTCTAGAATCGGGATTTCACATCGCCATTGGGAATAGGCTAAATAGAGAGTCTGAGGTAACTAGAGGATTCAAAAGAGAAATCATTTCGCGTTGTTATAACGCCCTGATTAAAGCCCTGTTTTTTACCTCGTTTTCAGACGCACAGTGTGGCTTTAAAGCACTTAATAGAAGGACAGCCGCTACTATCGTACCGCATGTAGTAAACAATAATTGGTTTTTTGATACTGAACTCTTGATACTAGCAGCGAAACGCGGTTACCAAATAAAATCTTTACCAGTGACCTGGATAGATGATCCGGAAAGCTCCGTGAACATTACCTCTACGGTTAAGGAAGATCTAAAGGGATTATTCCGACTCAGATTCAGAGGGATACCTAAAATTACTGGTCCTATTGATGTATAACCCCTTTTCATAACCGTTGTTTGATTTTAAGATCACGGAAATAGAATCAGTCATTAATCAACTTGGAGGAATTAATAGATGGAACTTGGCCTGAAAGGCAAAAACATCATTATTACTGGAGGGGGGTCTAATATTGGACGAGCCATAGTACATGCCTTCGCAGCTGAGGGGTCGAATATTATAATCGCCGAATTAGCTCCTGAACAAGGACAAAAAGTTGCTGAAGAAATCCGCTCTATAAATCCTGAGACGCAGGTTAAAGTGATTGCCACGGACGTAACCGATAATGATCAAGTAGAATCGATGGTAGAGCAGAGTATAAACACTTTCGGCCAGATCGATTGCTTGGTTAATAATGTAGGATGGACAATAGACAGACTTTTTTTGGATAAGCCCCGTGAAGAATATGAGAAAGAAGTTGACGTTAACCTGTGGAGCCCTATAAATTGTATCCACGCAATTTTACCCCATATGATTGAGCGCCAGTCTGGCTCGATTGTCAGCTTAAGTTCCGATGCGGGGAGAATGGGAGAATACCGAGAGGCGGTTTATTCAGCCTGTAAAGGCGGGGTGATTGCTCTTAGCAAAGCTATAGCTCGAGAAACAGGAAGATATGGGCTTCGCCTCAACGTAGTCTGCCCAGGCCTGATAGTTCCCCCAGGGGAGGAATCGATTAGCGGAGAGAGCATGTGGAATCACATGCGGGACATTTTTACACCGGATGTCCTAGAAAGAGTCGAGCGCAATTATATACTACGACGTATGGGAACAGCGCCTGAAATAGCAAACGCTGTCGTTTTCCTATCCTCGGAGGCCGCCAGCTTCATCACTGGGCAAACTTTAAGTGTCAGTGGAGGATATACTATGATGTAAAAAGGGGTCTCAGTTGGCTGAAACCCCTTTTTACATCTATCCCACGAATTATCCTATATTAAAGAGCTGCTACCTGTTGCCGTAACGTTTCGAGCTCTTCGATCAACTGGGCTTTAGTCTTTTTACCATCGTTCACCGGAGCTGGGTTATTCATTCCAACCAAAGCTAAAGATCTTGCCTCTATCTGTGGGAGCATCTCCTGCAACAGATTTTCATCTAATCCATCTGCAACCGAAGGATACCCTGCCCGACGGATCATATCCGGAAGGTTTCCTGCCTTGAATTGATCGAGTGTCCACCTCAAAGTCTCACCCGAAGTGGTAACATCCCAATATATTCTGATATCTTGATTGCGCGGACCGTAATGATAATGGGGACCCACCTGGAAGCAATCGAAGGCCAATAGTTCCACCTCATGGCCTGCGATGTCCGTCAAGACATGGATTGCCATACCTTCGTCATTTATATTTGGAAGATGCCGATATTCTAGGCCGAACCTGATGTTTCCTACTTCAATTTTATCTCCATCAAGCATCTCTGGCATCATGTGATGTACGGTACGCCGATCCCCATTGGACATGCTACGAGCAGTAGATTCAATCTCAGAGAGCTTATCTTCTGACACGGGCTGACTTTCTAGTTTCTTTGCCAAGTCCTCATATCCAGACCGCGAAACCATGGAAACCAAATTCTCGCGGATGTTACGGAGTGTCCATCCTAAGGAGCTTCCACCCATAGTAGTTTTATCCATGAAAAGCCTTATGTTATGGTTTTCTGGGCCATAATGATAATGAGGAGCTTGGTCAAAACAATCGAACCTTAATATTTCCGTATCCTTACCATTAACGTCTGAATAGACCTGTAAGCATAGCCCCTGATCATCCATGATCTCTTTACGATAACTCATCGCAAAATCCACCGCACCCGCTGATATAACGGTTGAACCTTTTTCCACAATACACCTTCCTTGTTTGACATTTGTGCCCAAAGCCAGCTTTTGAAATCAGTCCTATTGCAGTTAGGTATCCTATTCCCCCTCGGGACTACTACCCTTCAGCAAGGGACCTTTGCCACACTGGTCTCCGGATTATGATGATTATATCATGAACGATTAGCATCGCAAACGGCTATAACGACAACGGGATACTCATGCGAGACGAAGGGTGATTAACCCGAAACCATCTGCCAATGCTTCAACATAGAATTTTTCGATTCAGTATCCGAGGGAGCCTTGTGCATAGTTGCCTATGCTATACTCCCAAAACCAATAACATTGGGACTAAGTCTGAAGCGAGAGGTGGCTGGAATTAAAATTGGAATAAGCATTCCCAGATTACCCGATGCGAACGCTATACGTAAATTTGCATCGACAGCAGAAAAACTAGGATTCGAATCTATATTAGCTGGTGACCACATAATATTGCCTACAGCAGGAACGAACCAGTACCCCTATACAGCTGATGGATCTTTCCAGAGGCCATCGGATGAGCCGTTCTTGGAAACAATGACCATGTTAGGCTACATAGCAGCCTGTACAGAAACAATCAAATTAGGTAGTACCGTTATCATACTTCCTTACAGAAATCCCATAGTACAGGCCAAAATGTTTGCCTCTCTCGACGTTTTAACGGGTGGTAGGATGATATGTGGAGTTGGAGTCGGTTGGCTAGAGCATGAATTTGATACTCTAGGAATACCTTATGATCAAAGAGGGCCTATGAGCGATGAATTTCTGCAGATTTTTAAATCCTTGTGGACCGAGTCAGAACCCGAATTCCATGGTAAATACTACAATATAGAAGGTATTCAATTCTATCCAAAACCCATACAACAACCTCACATACCTATATGGGTAGGGGGTCACAGTCGTCGGGCTCTCAGACGGACGGCCAAGTATGGCGATTGCTGGCACACAACTCGACAGACTCCAGATTTTGTAGGACAAAATCTGCCATACCTCAGAGACCAAACTGAGCAGGCAGGACGCAATCCTGCAGACCTATCGATCTCACTCAAAAGAAGCTTATATTTTACGGATATCGGTACTGGCGAAGGGAAATCAGTATTAACGGGCGGTGTGGTAATAGGAACCACCCGAGAGGTTGTTGATGACGTCTATTACTGTAAGGAAATAGGTATAGATCAACTGACTTATGACTTTAGGGTAGAGGGTTTTGATGCCCAGATCCAAGTGCTAGAACACTTGGCAAAAGAAGTATTACCAGTAGCCAATAGGCTCGGATAAGCACCAACCGGTGCCATATCCTAACTGCCTACAGGCCACTCTGCCTAAAGATCTCCTTTTTCTCGGCCAAATGATGAGCGGTATTGAGCATATTTGCCCGTTGCTCATCTGATACCGGTCTTTTTACCTCACCAGGTATACCTGTTACAAAGGAATTATCGGGGATATCCGTCCCTGATAAAACGACCGAATTAGCCGCTATCAGGCAACTTTTACCGATGTTCGATCGATGCAAAAAAGTACAATTGTTACCAAGCAATGACCCTTCCCCAATGAAATCACCATGCACAACCACACTATGCCCTACAGTTACATGGTGTTCGATGACTAGACCATTACCGTGTATGACCGCTCCTTCCTGGACATTCACGTAATCACCTAAAACTATCTTTTGTTCTCCATCACCTCTTATTGTCACCCCTGGCCAGATACTGCAGTGCTCACCAATATCTACATCACCTACAACATATGCAAACTCACTAACCCAAGCTGTATCTGCTATTCTAGGGGTCTTATCACCGAGTGTTCTGATCAATTCAATTCTCCTTAGGGTCGAAATCAAAGATTATTAACAAAATAAATGAAATACGTCAGGATGGGACGGATTTGGATTATATACTATCGTTCGGCAAATGGGGTTGGTATCGATAAATACTTCACTCTCGGATATTCCTATCTGAGCGCTCTGCGTGCCGCCATATCCAACTCACGTTCGATAATAGATTGCCGCTTATCGTATTGACGTTTGCCTCGAGCTAACCCTATTTCTATTTTGGCTACATGCTGCTTAACATAAAGCCTGAGAGCTACTAAAGTTAATCCCTTTTGAGAAACTTCACTTGCAAGTTCTCTAATCTGAGATTTATGAAGAAGGAGTTTACGCAATCGACGAGGCTCATGGTTGTATATACTGGCAGAACCATACTGAGCAATATGAACATTAGAAAGCCACAATTCGCCTTTTTCGGATCTAGCATAACCATCAGACAAATCGACTCTGCCTGCTCTAATCGATTTGATCTCGCTTCCCGTAAGGACCATGCCAGCTTCATATCGTTCCAAGATTTCGTAGTTGTACAAAGCCCTACGATTTAGCGCTACCGTTCGATTCCCATTATCAGAATTATTGGTTTTATTTTTATTTTTTCCTTTAGCCATAATCCTGCCAACTCTACCGTCATTTACCTACTTAACTTGCATTATAACTGACTCAAGGATTTCTATTCCTTTCTGTAATTGCACGTCAACCATGCTTCCCGCGGGGATTTCTACTAGGATGTCTGGTGTTACACCCTCCCCTTCAATCATTGTTCCCAATGGTGTATACCACCTACCAACAGTAAAATAAAGGCCGGAACCATCCGACAATTGTCTTAAGGTATTTACGCTCCCCTTTCCAAAAGTAGTGACTCCTAAAACTTTGGCTCTTTTATGATCCATCAAAGCACCTGTAAGCACCTCGCTAGCGCTAGCGCTAAATTCGTTAACTAAGACCACCATGGGCATATCTACAGGGCTCACTGGGTTTTTGACTTCCCAATCCTTACGGTTTCCCTGGCCATCTATTTCGTATAGTACCAACCCTTTATCGAGGAAGTTACTAGCTATATCCACAACGGAATGTAGCATGCCTCCAGGGTTATTCCTCAGATCTAGTATAAGGCCTCTACCTTGAGCAGAACGGAATGTTTCCAGTGCTTCATGCAACTCTTCATTAGTTTTATCTCCAAAACTAAAGATCTGCAAATGCCCTATACCGCCCGTTGACATAGTAATATTTAGACTTGCCAATGGAATTACTCCGCGGGTTACAGTAATCTTCAATGATTCTGTTGCATTAACATGAAGGATAAGCAAGTCAACATTGGTACCTTTTTTACCACGTATAGTCGAAACTGCCTCCAGAAGAGTAATGTTTTCAGTACTCTTACCATTAATGGCCATTATCTGATCACCGGGTTTGATCCCAGATTTTTCAGCGGGTGAGCCCGGCATTGGAGCAATAATCATTAACTGGCCATCGCGCATGGTTACTTGTGCTCCAATTCCTTCAAAAAATCCTTGGTAATCAGCAGACTCCATTTGGAATTGTTCTGCATTCAAATACGAAGCATATGGGTCATCTAAAGCTTGAAGCAACCCCCTGACAGCTCCTTCACTCAAGACATCGGCATTAATAGTGTCCCGGTCCACGTGTTCTTGCTGAAGAAGATTCCAAATCTCACCTAAACGATCAAACTCTGGAGGAAGATCGCTCAAAGTCTGTGTAGATCTTCCGCGGGTTAAGTCTTTTAGTTCTATATTGAAAGTAACCACGCTAAATAAGACTAAGAGAAGAAGCGTAAATACACTTGATATCCAAATGATATGGGATCGTTTCAATGTGGGTACTACTCCTTGATAACCTCTATAGCCTATAGGTGAATAACATAGTTATCCGTTCATGATTTTAACATATAGACTAACAAGTTCTTTCTGATGTAGGTCTTAATTGACACTTATTTAATCTGGAGGTTAGGATTTACAGTGAACTTATATTGAGCAGGTAAATACGTGGTTGGGATATCCTCGTACGGCACTTACGTACCGAAATTTCGATTAGGTCAGGATACATTAGGTTGGAATGCTGCACCCGAGAGGTCAGTTGCCAACTTTGACGAAGACAGTGTCACCATGGGAGTAGCCGCAGGTAGAGTGTGCCTGTCCGGACATGACCCCAGTGACATAGACGGACTTATATTTGCTACAACTACTTCACCATACGTAGAAAAACAATGCTCAACTATTGTAGCCACTGCCTTAGATTTAAGAAGAGATATATTGACATCTGATTTGACTGACGGCCTCAGAGCAGGCAGCAACGCTTTGAGAGCGGCCATGGATTCGGTTGCGGCGGGAAGTGCCAAGAAGATACTGGTGATAGCATCAGACAATCGCCAGGGACCTCCCAGAGGTGAAACTGAAAGGAGCTCTGGTGATGGGTCAGTGGCTATTTTAATAACTAAAGAACCAACACTTGCCAAATTGAACGGTGCCCACTCAATAAGTGACAACTTAATCGACAACTGGCGGTCAACGGGAGATATATTCGTACGTACCTGGGAAGATCGGTTCGCAACTGAAGAAGGCCTTGAACGCCTAACTAGGGAAACCTTAGACGGCTTCTGGAACAAATATCACATAGGACCAAATGATATTGGGAAAGTCGCCATGTCTGCACCAGATTTGCGCAGACATACTCGTTTATCCCAACAATTAGGTTTTGAAAGGTCTCAAATGCAAGACCCTTTGTTTGGCAAAATGGGTAACACCGGAGCAGCCTTCCCGTTGATGCTCCTTTGCCAAGCATTAGAAAACTCTCTAGAACATCAAAAATGTCTGTTGATTGCTTACGGAGATGGTTGTGACGTAATAAGTTTCGAATCCCTGGGTGCGGCTTTTAACACAAATCCAAATCAAGGTAGTTTAGAAAGACATCTCGAGTCAAAAAACATCCTAGATAATTATGAAATATTTGCCCGATGGCGAGATATTTGGCAACAGGACGATGCAGCAAGGAGGCCTAGTCCAAATTCTCCTTCAGTCACAGCTATGTGGCGAGAGGAAGAAAAGAATCTTCGGTTTCACGGTGAGCAATGTATAGAGTGCCAATATATACAATACCCTCCACAACAAGTATGCGTTAATTGCCGTTCCCGGGGTCAAGGGGATCCAGTAGCCCTTAGTCTCAGACAGGGCTCTATATTCACATATTCCATGGACTATATAGCTGGTTCGACTGATACACCTCTAGTCATAGCAGTCGTGGATTTTGACGGAGGTGGCAGAGTATTATGCATGCTTACTGATCGACAAATAGATGATATAAAGGTTGGAATGCCTGTTGAGATGAGTTTTAGAAAACTTAGAGTGGTAAATGGCATCCATAACTACTATTGGAAGGCCATTCCCCGTAGATTCGAGTAGTTGGGAGGCAGTAATGAATGGTATTAAAGATCGGGTAGCGATAATCGGAATGGGATGCACGAAATTTGGAGAGCGATGGGACGCAAATGCCGCGGACCTGATGGTTGAAGCTGCTTACGAAGCTTTCGATGACGCGCAAGTAGACCCACAGGACATTCAAGCAGCCTGGCTTGGTACTGTCAGTTCGTTCCGAACAGGTCAACCATTAGCAGAAGCCTTAAAATTGGATTATATCCCGATAACTCGTGTCGAAAACGCCTGCGCGACCGCAACAGACGCATTTCGAAATGCTTGCTACGCCGTGGCAGCTGGTATATACGATATAGCTCTTGCAGTAGGTGTAGAGAAATTAAAGGACTCAGGATTTTCAGGGTTAGCAATCCCTGAAAGCCCGGGATCGGACGTCAACCCACCAACCCCTCCACCAGCCCAATTTGCAATGGCTGCAACTCGTTATTTCCATCAATATGGAATCCCTTATGAACAGGGGAAACGGACTTTAGCTCAAATTGCCCAGAAAAATCATCACAACGGCAGCTTAAACCCCCGTGCTCATTTCCAGAGAGAAATTAGCATAAATCAAGTAGTGGATGCCCCTATGATAGCATGGCCATTAGGCTTATTTGATTGTTGTGGTGTAAGCGACGGAGCAGCCGCAGCGATAATTACTACACCCGAAATAGCTAAAACCTTCAGACAAGATTACATCCTAGTCAAGGGATTAGGCCTATCGGTAGGCGCCTTTGGAATGCTGAGAGATGACTGGGATTTTACTCATTTCCCTGAATCAGTTCACGCAAGCCAAGCAGCCTATCAAGAAGCGGGTATTTCTGATCCGTTACAAGATCTCGATTTGGCCATGGTCCATGATTGTTTCACTATAACTGAATTGATCATATACGAAGATTTGGGTTTTAGTTCGAGAGGAAACGCCAGCAGAGACGTCGAGAGCGGCACCTTTTCTCTAGAAGGTGACCTACCGGTTAATACTGACGGTGGTCTCAAATGCTTCGGACACCCTATTGGAGCTAGTGGTATTAGAATGATCTACGAAGTTTATAAACAATTACAAGGAAAAGCTGAGAGGCGCCAATTAAAAAAAGCAGATATTGGTCTGACTCATAATCTCGGTGGAAGGCCAGGATCTTTTACGTGCTCAGTCGGCATTTTTGGTCGTGCCTAGACCATAGACGACGCGAATTTCTCATTATACAAATATTTTAATATCAAAAATGCCGCAAATCCCGATGCTTCTCGCCTTGACTCTAAAGATATGAGACTGTTATAAAGCCTGTAGACGTTGGAGAGTGTGGTGTAACGACGTGTTGGTCTTAATTTTTAACGGTTAAAAACGCCCCCACTTGACCAGATGTGTTTGAACTGCCGGGTAAAGCCGCGTTATTTACTAACTAATCCATGTTTAATCTACTATTGGAAGATCTGTAAATGCTTGAATCCGAGTTGTTGCAAGTCACCGGCCGTGGTACCAACATTAACTTCACTATTGATGATCAAAAGCCGTTTACAGACGTATTGTCGGGTTTAGAGACCTATCTATCAAAAAACCGGCACCTGTTTTCAAAAGGGGACGTAACTGTAAACGTCGGACAAAGGATTTTAAACAAAGATCAACTCACTAAGATCAAACAGGCATTGGAATCCGGATCCGGATTAAATGTGGCCCAATTTTGGTGTTCTCCTGATATTTTAAATCCCAATATCTCGTCGTTATCAAAATCGGCAAAGGCAACCGGCTCAATATCATCAGATAGATTTGTTTCTAAATCACCTGAAAGTGATGATGGACCAGGAGACCTGCTGCCTTTTACCACAGAAGATATGTCGACTTCCAAAACAACTTATCATGAAAAAATTGGATTAGAAGAATCTGAAATTTCCATCTTTGATAAGTCCCGTGAAGAGGGCCCATTGGCTGATCAATCAGAAACAGAAGGTCTAATTGATACATACCAGGTCCTGTCCGAAGAGGACAACGCAAGCGTCGACGAGACTACTCCCTTATCCAGTTTGCAAAATACGACTAGTGAACCAGTCGTAGAGCCTAGTCCATTGGAACTGGCATTAACAGTACTGGACCAATCAATCCAAAACGGTCTTACCGATAATGACTATCAGCAAAATTTGGGGGACGTTATTCCAGATGAAGAAACCAAATTATTCGCGACTTACAACACAGATATTAATACACTTGTTAATCAGGAAATAGAAACCATTGGGTTGAACCGGCAAAATCAAGCTTTGTTCATAAAAACCACTTGTCGATCAGGTGAAGTAGTCCGTTATGCTGGTGACGTGATCGTTCTAGCAGATGTAAATCCTGGTGCGCAAATAATAGCCGAAGGAGACATATTAGTGTTCGGAAGCCTTAGAGGGTTTGCTCACGCAGGTGCGACGGGAGACCTCCAAGCCACCATCATATCTCTGAATTTAGATACGTCTCGAGTACAAATAGGGCCGTATGTAGGAATTACGCCCAAAAACCCTGGTAAAAAGAAATATCGTA
>CAJXEF010000035.1 GCA_913052545.1 uncultured Chloroflexota bacterium | reverse complement strand
ACTTGTATAAAGCCGGATTCGGTCGGCCTGCTTGAGATACTGAATACAATTAGCGACTCAAGGAGGTCAGCCCGTGGCACTATCCGATAAAACATTAGTATGCGCGGATTGCGGTGGGGAATTTATATTTACGTCAGGAGAGCAGGAATTCTTCGCTTCTCGGGGTTTCGTAAACGAACCTAAGCGTTGTCAGCCATGCCGCTCCTCACGACGAAATCAGGAACGAGGCGGCTTTGGTGATGCGCCTCGTGAAATGCACCCGATTACGTGCGCTCAATGCGGATCAGAGGCTATGGTACCCTTCCGACCTCGTGGAGATAGGCCTGTATATTGTAGTGATTGTTTTAGCCAGAATAGAAATAGTGGAAGCCAATATTGATACGATTAAATAAAACGAGTAAAAAGGGCCGGTGTACACCGGCCCTTTTTTATTTTACATATGATTGCTTTTAATACTCGATATTTATAGAGGTTGAACAGCTGTTCGGGCAACCATTACAATTACAGGTGAGTCATTTGTTATTCTATAGTTCGTTTTCTCTAATTCAATCTGAAAAAGAATATTTTTGGAATTGGTTGTGTGATGAAATTTAAGGACCTGAGAGAATTCATTTCATATTTAGAAGATAGAGGGCAATTGCGCCGTATCACTACTTCAGTAAGTTCTGAACTGGAAATAACAGAGATCGCGGATAGGTCAGTTAAATCAGGAGGACCGGCTCTTCTCTTCGAGAACGTTGAAGGATATGACTATCCAGTTCTGATTAATCTTTTTGCTTCTAACCAACGTATGGCATGGGCCTTAGGTGTGGAAAAGATAGATGATTTAACGGCTAGGATTCAAGATTTTTTGGAGTTGATCCACGGACCCCCGGAAGGAATTGTCAATCGGTTAAGAACGTTGGGCAAATTGGTTCACATGGGGTCGTTTCAACCCAACGTGATTCGTAACGCACCCTGTCAGGAAATCATAATTGATGAGCCCCATGTTAATTTATTTAAATTTCCGATATTAAAATGTTGGCCCTTGGATGGCGGCAGATACATTACTTTGCCGTTGGTGATCACCAAGAATCCTGAAACTGGCATCCAAAACTACGGTATTTATCGACTTCAAGTTTATGATGAAAAAACTACCGGAATGCATTGGCAGACGCATAAAGTAGCTGCTTCCCATTATCGTGCTGAAGTAAGCTTGAATGAGATTCGCATGGAGGTGGCAGTGGCTCTGGGTGGGGATCCTGCCACAATATGGACCGGATCAGCTCCATTACCGCCCGATTTGGATGAAATGATGCTGTCAGGGTTTATCCGTGATGAAGGTGTAGAAATGGTGCGAGCTAAAACAGTGGATCTTTTAGTTCCAGCCCATGCAGAGATAATACTTGAAGGGTACGTGGTCCCCGGCGAGGAACGCCTGGAAGGTCCTTTTGGTGATCATACAGGGTACTATTCTATGGAAGAAAATTATCCTGTTTTCCATGTGACAACTGTTACACACCGGAAGGATCCCATTTATCCTGCTGCGGTAGTTGGCAGGCCTCCGATGGAAGATTATTGGATGGGGAAAGTAACTGAACGAATTTTCATGCCTATGATACAGCTTGTACTACCCGAGGTTGTAGATATTAATATGCCAGCCGAAGGTATATTTCATAATTTGGTTCTGGTTTCTATAAAAAAGGAATATCCAGGGCAAGCAAGGAAAGTAATGCATGGTTTGTGGGGTCTTGGATTGATGAGTTTAACTAAAACAATCGTGGTACTTGATCATTTTGTTGATGTTCAAAATCCGTCTGAGGTGGTCTGGAGGGTAGCTAATAATTTCGATCCCAACAATGATCTAGTAGTGTCTGGAGGTCCATTAGATGATCTTGATGTAGCTTCAGCCGGAGCTAAATTCGGGGGAAAATTAGGTATAGATGCTACTCAGAAAACCGCCCAAGAGGGGTACAAAGGCGAATGGCCGCCAGAAATCATAATGGATCAGGAAGTTAAAGACCTAGTGAACAATAAATGGCAAAATTATCAGATAGATATATCTTGAATCCATCGTTGACGTTCATGATGCTGGTTATTCGAAAAAAAGCAAGTTTTTTATCCTTATGAAAGTGTTTTTTAATGTTGCTGGCACTGCTGGAAAGATACCACTCTATTTAAGCTCGATTCGCATTTGGGAAGCCCTTTTTGCAGCTCCGTTTGCTTTTATCGGTATGATACTGGCTGCTGATGGTTGGCCCGGGTGGCATACGACACTGTGGATTATAGTGGCGTTGATGGGAGTCAGAACGGTAGGGATGTCAGCAAATCGTTTGATACATGCTAAAGAAGATGCGGTAAATCCTAGGACTTCAAACCGACACTTACCCCAAGGAATTTTGAGTCACAAAGAAGTGCTCGGAATGGTAGTGGTATCTGGATCTATATTCGTTTTCGCTTCGTATCAATTAAATAGCCTAGCATTTTGCTTGACTCCAGTAGCTATAGGATACGTCATTCTCTATTCATATGCGAAATATTTCACTTGGGGTTGTAATTTTATGCTTGGCTGGGCTCTGGCGATGGCCCCTGCCGGAGCTTGGATAGGTGTGACAGGTACTTTGCCCATGCAAGCTGTATTGTTGTCGTTAGTGGTTGCCATGTGGGCAGGAGGGTTCGACATTATTTATGGCTGTACTGATTATGAGTTCGATCGCAGCTACGGAATAAATTCTGTCCCCAAGAAATTTGGGATATCTGGCGCTTTAAAGATAGTTCGGGTGATGCACATGATTTCGGCTAGTGCTTTGTTGACTTTAGGTATATGGATGGAATTGGGATATTTCTTTTACATTGGATGGGGTATTACAGTATGCTTGCTAATCTATGAAAATCGCTTAGTGAAGGCCGACGATCTTTCTAAAGTTGGCGTTGCATTTTTCCGAGTCAATAGCTATGTTTCTGTTCAACTCTTGCTTTTCATAGTCTTATCGGTAATGTTCAAGTGAGGTGATAATTTAGTTAAATGTCTATCACGAATCCAGTAGTAATTGGTATTGCTGGCGCCAGTGGATCTATCATGGCTCGAGAAACCGTAAACGAACTTTTGCGTCGTGACATTCCAACCGTTGTGGTTTGCTCCAACTCTGCTAGATTAGTCTGGCAAGAAGAATTAGAACAACCATTTTCTAATATGCTTTCGGAATGGCGTGAACATCCGTCGTTTCAAGACTACAGTATAGGCGATGTAGGTGCTCCGATCGCAAGCGGCACTTTTAGAACTAAAGGGATGGCTATCGTACCCAGTAGTATGAATACTGTGGCATCTGTAGCGCATGGGTTATCCGGCAATTTATTGCTGAGGGCCGCTGATGTTAGTTTGAAAGAGGGCCGAAAATTGGTGATGGTTCCACGAGAGACGCCTCTACATAGCATCCATTTAGAGAACCTGTTAACCCTTTCTAAGGCAGGAGTAGTGATACTTCCACCCGAACCTGCTTTTTATCTTAAACCCCGTGGTATAGATGACTTAGTTAGTTATATCGTGAATCGGGTTTTACTTGCTTTGGGCATCAGTGATGATTTGCCAACAGATTTGAAATACTCTGGTGAATAGATAATAAATGGTTCAGCTAAAAGGTCATGCAAAACAAAGATATGTTTCAGATATGTTCTCAAGCATCTCGAAGCATTATGACTTGATGAATAATTTGATGACGATGGGTATGCACCGTAGATGGAAACTTCAAACAGCTAATCAGACCGCTACAGGATTGTCGGGATTTGGGTTAGATGTAGCTTCAGGCACCGGAGATTTAGCATTAGCGTTAGGAAAGATTTCTAATTTAAACGCTGTGGTAGGTGTAGATTTAATTCCGGAAATGGTGGCCTTGGCTCGACATAAAATAAGGCAGTGGAGGCAATGTGAGAGGACTAGCATGGTCTTGGGTGATGCACTTTCCTTGCCCTTCCCTGACGATACATTTTCCTGTGCAACTGCCGGATTTAGTTTACGTAACATGCCAGACCTCTCAGGAGCTCTAAGGGAAATGGTACGGGTAGTTAATCCGGGTGGCAGGATTACTACCTTGGAATTAACGCCATTGCAACATGGACTGAAAAGATATTTATTCCGACCATATTTTCATAGGTTGGTCCCTTTAATCGGTGGTTTGGTGGCAGGAAACCGTTCTGCCTATTCCTATTTGCCACAGTCTGTCGATGTGTTCCCAGATGTGGATTTATTATCCTGTATCATGGAGGAATCAGGGATGGTAGATGTGGGATACCAACTTGTCGGTTTTGGGACTGTCGCGATCCATCAGGGAACCAAGCCATACTTTTAAAGCTTATTGCTTAAATAGATAATCGATAATACTGATCTAGGCGCGACTTGTTCACGGTGAGTGATTGGGATAAACTGGTTCTTCGGGTCTAAAGGGTTATTTTGGTGTGACGGTAATGACTTCAATATTTGACAAATTAGTTCCTATAGTAAGCAGATACGACGAAATTGAACAGTTGATGGCAGATCCGGATGTGGCTACTGATTTCGGCCGTATACAAGGATTGGCCAAAGAAAGGGCTACCCTGGATGAGTTAGTAGATCTTTCTACTAAGCATAAAAATCTCCTAAAGGAGCAGACGGATCTCCAGGCATTGGTATCTGATGGTGGTGATCAAGAGTTAGTTGCTATGGCGAGGGAAGAATTGGAATCTGTAGAAGATCAACTCGTCGGTTTGGCAGAAGCCTTGCAGTTCGCTCTACTTCCCAAAGACCCTAATGACGAGAGAGACGTAATAGTAGAGATCCGATCAGGTACGGGAGGTCACGAAGCTAGCCTATTTGCTGCAGATCTTTACAGGCTATATACGAGGTTTGCGCAACTTCAAAATTGGAAAGTAGATGTAATGGATTCCAATCCATCAGATTTGGGCGGGTTAAATAAGATAGCGTTCGAAATTCAAGGAAAGGGTGCCTTCAGTCGTTTGAAATATGAACGCGGAGTTCATCGAGTACAACGTGTTCCAGAAACCGAAGCTCAAGGACGTATACACACTTCTACGGCCACGGTAGCAGTCCTCCCTCAGGCGGACGAAGTTGAAGTTAAAATAAATCCAGAGGATCTCCGGATAGATATCTTTCATGCTGGGGGTCACGGCGGCCAAAACGTTAACAAAGTAGCCACGGCTGTACGGATAGTATACGAACCGACTGGATTAGTTGTGGTTTGTCAAGACGAGCGTTCCCAGCACAAAAACAAGCAACGAGCTATGTCTATGTTGCGGGCTCGTCTGTTTGAATCGGAACAAGAAAAACAAGATGCCGAGATTAGTCAAAACCGTAGATCTCAGGTAGGAAATGCCGAGAGATCTGAGAAAATACGTACGTATAACTATCCTCAAGACAGGATCACTGATCATAGGGTCTCTACAAGCTTCCATGGAATACCCAAAGTTATGGATGGTCAGTTGGAAGAAATAATAGATACCTTGATTTCTTGGGAACAGGCTAAGCTGTTGGAAGAGGTTACTTCTTAAAAATTGTTATGCCATCCCTTCGTCAAGTAATTCAGGCGACCCACAGCAAGTTAGAGAGTTTTTACATTCCAGATGCTCGGCTAGAGGCAGAGGTGATGGTGATGAACATCATGCGGATGCCTAGGCAAGACTTGTTTGCCAACCAAGAGATGGAAGTCTCAGGTCAGCAAGAACATGAATTGACTGAAGTGCTCGAACGTCGCCGAAAACGTGAACCTCTAGCTTATATATTGGGTTACAAAGAATTCTACGGTGTTAACCTGTTGGTCAATTCGGATGTCCTAATTCCGCGTCCAGAAACAGAACTGATTGTAGAACATACTTTGTTTATGGGCTTAATGGGGATGGAAACAGCAGAATTGACGATAGCGGATGTGGGTACTGGTACAGCTGCTATAGCTATCAATCTAGCCCTACATCTTCCATCTGCGAATATATATGCAATAGATTTGTTTGATCCAGTGTTAGACGTGTCAAGCTACAATATACGGTTACATAACGTGGCAGATCGTATTACTCTTCTTAAAGGAGATTTGTTGGAGCCTTTGCCGGAGCCAGTAGATTTGATTGTAGCTAACTTACCGTATATTCCCAGAGAACGTATTTCTGGCTTGCAACCTGAGATCCAATGGGAGCCAACGGAGGCTCTTGATGGAGGTACGGATGGGCTTGAATTAATTCGTAGATTGCTGGAACAAGCCGCTGATCCGGAAAGTTCACGCTTGAAAGATAGTGGGATCATCATACTAGAATTAGATCCTGATCAGATCCCAGAAGTCACTAGCATCACAAATAAACTGTTTCCCTCAGCAGAAATAAGTGTAGAGCTTGACCTTGCTCGGCAAGAGCGAATATTTGTAGTTAATACCGGGTAGGTTTGAACGCAACTCAATCTTTGGAGCGGCCTACTTTTACCAGGTATAGTGCAATTTTACCTTTAGTGCGAAAACTTCTGATCAGTCCTCAGGTTTTTCAGTTAAGTCGTATTTTAAAACTTAAGCGTTATATAGTAGAACATAATAGTTGGTCTGGAGGTTCATTTTGGCTTCTGAAAGCGTGGCTAACTTCTGGAATCGTACCAAAAACCAACTTGCCCAATTTGAAGTATCCTTTGCCTTAGAAGAAGTTCCTGAAAAAAGCACTAGAGAATATAGAACTCGCCAATTGGTTTTGAATAGTTTTGATGGGATACAGATAAGAGGTTGGTACACTGTGCCTACAGATCCACCACCCAGCGGTAGATTCCCTGCAGTATTGTCAGTTCCTGGTTACGGTGGAATGAAGGATATTCCTACTCATCTAGTGATTAGTGGATTTGCGGTCCTTACATTGTTTCCGAGAGCT
The DNA here is from genome assembly GCA_913052545.1 of uncultured Chloroflexota bacterium. The sequence continues at coordinate 7,989 of CAJXEF010000035.1, read as the reverse complement.
CAGGGAGAAAGTTTGAAAGAGTGGCAATTGGGTAATGGTACTAAAATTACTTATAACCTGCTCAACAAGGAAGAGTATTATTACCGGTATGCCTATATGGATTGCATTCGCGGATTGGACTTCCTTTGTCACCAGCTAGAAGTCGATGCAAGTCGCATGGGGATGTGGAGCCGAAGCCAGGGAGGAGGCTTAACTCTTGCTACAGCTTCCCTTGATCCCAGGTTATCCGTTGCGGTGGCTGAAGAACCGTTTTTGTGTAATTATCCTGAGGCTATTAACATAACCAGCACCCCATATAAGGAGTTACACGATTATATTAAATCTAATCCCGATAGTAACGACGCCATTTTAGACACTTTGTATTATTTTGATACGCTGAATTTGGTTCATTCGATTAACTGTCCAACCTTGATGAACATTGGGATGAAAGATCAAACGTGTCCTTACAATACTATCATGCCGGTGTTTGAAAGAATCAAAGCTCCTAAAGCCATTCACATATATCCAGAGTTAGCTCATTCTCCTTGTTCAGATTTTAATTCTCATGCCATGAATTGGTTGAGAAGATATTTGGGAGCCTAGCTGACGAAGTAATATTTCCCGGAGGGTGAATATGCCGGCTCGCACAGGCCAACAATACTTAGATGGACTGAGGAATCAACCCAGAGATATTTTTATTGGTGGGGAACAAGTTCAGGATGTAACCACTCATCAAGGTTTGTCTGGAGGTGCATCTTCCATAGCAGCCTTGTATGAAATGCAATATGCTGCAGATATAAAAAAAGAAATGGTCTACACTTCACCCAGTACGGGCGATCCAGTCGGACTTTCTTTTTTGACCACTCGAACTCGGGAAGACCTTGTCCGTAGGCGAGTGATGATGTCAAGGTGGGCTCACACTAGTTATGGAATGATGGGTCGTACACCAGATTTTTTAAATGTCAGCTTAATGTGTATGGCAGAAGCGGGAGATTATTTTGCCCAAAACAATCCTGAGTTTAAGCGCAATATAAAGCATTATTACGAATATGTTCGGGAAAATGATTTAACGTTAACCCACACTCTAGTCAACCTGCAACGAAACCGCTTGCCTGCTGCTACTAGCAGGCATTTCAGCACTGATGTAGCGTTGAGAGTGGTTGATGAAAATTCTAACGGATTGGTGGTACGTGGGCCTCGGGCCTTGGCCACCTTGGGCCCTTTATCGGATGAAATAGCAGTCTATCCAACTCGTGGCCAACAATTGGCTGATGATACGGAAGCGTGGCGTTATGCTTTTGCTTTTGCCATACCCTGTGGAACGAAAGGGCTTAAATTTCTTTGCAGAGAAAGTTATGATCTGGGTAAATCGCATTTTGATCATCCGCTTGGTTCAAGGTTTGAAGAGATGGACTCGATAGTGTTTTTTGACGATGTCTTGGTTCCTTGGGACAGAGTATTCCTGTATAAAGACATTGAATTATGTAACGGTATCAGTTCTGCTACCAATCAATATGCGCATTCAGGGCACCAAGTAGTAACCAAGAATGTTGCTAAGTGTGAATTTGTTCTAGGTATCGCCAGTTTAATGGTTAAAACGTTGGGTTCCGAAAGTATTAACCAAGTTCAAACTCTGGTCGCGGAGCTTATAGAAGATTTGGAAATTATGAAAGCTCTCTTACTGGCTGCGGAATCAGAAGCCGAATTAGACAGTTGGGGGATAATGTGTCCTTCTAGAGTGCCTATAACCGTGGCTCGCAACCAATTTATCCGTATGTATCCAAGGATGATAGAAATAATTCAGTTGCTTGGCTCCAGTAGTTTGATGGCTTTACCTACTGAATCTGATTTGAATGGCCCCTTATCAGACCATATAAAGCAATACATGGATACAGATAGCTCTTCCTCTGAAGAGAGAATCGAGGTGTTCCGTTTAGCGTGGGATTTATCGTGTAGTGCGTTCGGCTCCAGACAGGTCTTGTACGAGCGCTATTTCCAGGGAGATTGGATACGTAATGCTGGTGTTTTGTTTGGGAGTTATAGTACGGATAAATTCGTAGATCAAGTTAAAGACTTTTTGGGCTCCGATTGAAGATTTGACAATAACGTATTTTCAATTAGCCTAATATAATAACCAGTCAATGTTCCGTGAGATCAGGAGGTATCGTATGCCGTTAGATCCGCAAGCTAGGGCCCTAATGGACCAGGTGGCAGCATTAGGATTGCCGCCAGCTCATACAGTTTCTGCACAGGAGGCTAGGGCTAATGCTAAGTCTAGGACCAGAGCCATTGGCCCTGATGTCGCAAGGGTCGAAGATAGGATATTACCAGGACCAGATTCACAAGTTGCAGTCAGAATATATACCCCCAACGGAGATGGCCCGTTCCCATGTCTAGTTTGGTTCCATGGTGGGGGTTGGGTGGTCGGGGATCTCGACTCAGCTGATGCTACTGCCCGACACTTAACAGTTGGATCTGGATGTGTGGTTGTTTCTGTAGATTACCGACTGGCGCCAGAGACTAAGTTTCCGGGTCCAGCAGAAGATTGTTATTCTGCCACGTCTTGGGTATTTGATAATGCGTCGAGCTTGGGAATATTGGCCGATAAAATCGCAGTTGGAGGAGATAGTGCTGGTGGTAATTTGGCGACGGCCGTCTGTTTGATGATAAAGGATCGAGGTGGCCCTGATCTTACAATGCAGTTATTAGTCTACCCGGTCACTGATTGGAGCTTCAAAACTCCTTCCTATTCGGATAATGCAGAAGGTTATCAGCTAACTAAAGACACTATGATTTGGTATTGGGACCAGTACGTGTCCCATGATGGTGATGCTGAGAATCCTTATGCTGCTCCCTTGAAAGCGCCGGATCTTGCTGGATTGCCTTCAGCCTTGGTTATTACGGCTGAATTCGATCCATTACGGGATGAAGGGGAGGCCTATGCAAGTCGATTGAAGGATGCTGGAGTTCCAACTTCTTGTACCAGGTATCCTGGGATGATTCACGGTTTTTTTGGAATGTCAGCTGTATTAGATAAAGGCAAGGATGCAATCGCTGAGGCCTCCGCTGCCTTGGCGGCTAGTTTTTCTAACTAAAGCGTTTAGATCCTGAATTTTAAGATATGACTATTTCTACTAATAAAGTCCCTGAAACTCTGGGGTCTCTTTTATTTGAGAGCGCAAATAATTGGGGCGAAAACTTAGCATTGGTTCTTCACGAACGAGATAAGAGCGAGTGGACTTATCAAGAATTGTGCGATAACTCAACCCGAGTGGCTTCGTATTTGACAACCAGAGGAGTACGTAAGGGTGATAGAGTCATAATATGGGGAGACAATAGACCGGAGTGGGTAGCAGCTTTCTTCGGATCTGTTTTAATCGGTGCAATAGTAGTTCCACTGGATGCCCAAAGTACCAGCGAATTTTTTTCATTGATCAAACATGAAACAGAATCTTCGTTTATGTTCTTAGGCTCGGAACAACTAAGTAGAACCGAGGACCATACCTTAGAAACTATGCTTTTTGATGATCTGCAGAGTCTGATTCAACCTTTGGAATGTACGCGTGAAATTGGTGATTTTGAACTGATATCTCCGGAAGATATAGCAGAACTAGTGTTTACCTCTGGAACAACGGGTCGTCCTAAGGGAGTTATTCTCACCCACGGTAATATATGTTCCAATGTCGAAATGGCCGGTTCTGCATTTGATGTGACTCCAAGCAATAGAGTGCTAGCTATATTGCCGCTGAGCCATATGTTTGAGCAAATAGCGGATCTCTTGGTTCCATTATCAGGAGGGGCTTTAATAGTTTACATTTCTACCCTGCGGCCGGATGTAATATTTGGTGCGATGTCCCGTTACGGGGTTACTAACATGGGTTGTGTTCCACGGGTTTTAGAATTATTTGCCGACGGGATTAAGCGGGAGGCACGTTTACAAGGGAAGCTTGGTTTGTTGGAACGAATTCATAGCATCGCATGCAAATTGCCGTTTGGTTGGAGATCAAAGTTGTTTAAAGATATACACCAACATTTGGGAGGTTCTTTTAAATATTTTGTGGTGGGAGGAGCTAGGTTAGATCCTTTATTAGGCAGTTGGTGGGAAGGCCTTGGGGTTAAGGTAGTTCAAGGATATGGTATGACCGAAGCTTCTCCTGTTGTGGCATCAGGAACGTTATCAGATCGGGATCATAGTTCTGTTGGGAGACCACTGCCTGGCGTCGACGTGATAATTGCTGATGACGAAGAAATATTAGTTCGTGGTCCAAACGTTACTGCCGGGTATTGGCGCAATGATACTGCGACGCTAAATGCCTTCCGAGATGGTTGGTATATGACTCGCGATTTAGGATATTTTGATAGTGAGGGACGGTTACATATTCGGGGTCGTAAGGACAACATGTTTGTGCTGGCTAATGGGATGAATGTTTATCCGGAAGACATAGAACAAGTGTTACATGAAGACCATCGTTTAACAGATGCGGTAGTATTAGGGCTTGAATCCCGAGGTGATATGGAGGTGCACGGAGTTGTTTTGACCAACGACAACGAATTGGTTCCCGACATAATTCGTACTGCCAACCAAAAATTGGCTTCGCACCAAAGAATTGTCCGTTACACTGCTTGGCCAGACGCGACATTTCCCATGACTCCAACTATGAAGCCCAAGCGAACAGAGATATTATCGAAAATCTTGGAAATGGGGAGCCATTGATATTAACATATATGTTATCCTTCCGATAATGGCAGATGATGAATTGAAGGAAATTTTAAATGGAAAGACCTGTTTTTCAGCCCGTCGGTACTCCAGCTATCGAGTTAGACACCCCGGCCTTGGTGGTTGATCTGGATATTGCTACCGCTAATATTGAACGGTTTCACCGGTATTTCCAAGATACACCTGCTAAGCTAAGACCTCATTTAGGTTTTCATCAATGTCCTAGGATTGGGCATTTGCAGATATCTGCAGGAAATACGTCTGGAGGAGTTGCGGTTACAAGTGTCGGTGAAGCCGAGGTTTTCAGTGCTACTGGCTTCAACGATATTTTGGTGACCGGTAAAGTGGTGACTAGGTCGGCAATTCAAAGGTTATGTGCTTTAGCACACACAACTATGGTCACTATATCGGTTGATAATGACGAGAATATCTTTAATTTGTCTCAAATAGCTATGTCTTCAGGTATTAGGTTGAGGGTCTTGATTGAATTGGATTCCGGAAATGGTTGGTCTGGTGTACAGCCTGGACAAGTAGCGCTGGATTTGGCTAGGATTGTTGAAAATGCCGCTGGATTAGAATTCGCGGGGTTATTCGTAAATGACAGAAGTGGTATGGATGGGGATTGGGAGGAGGCAGCGAGCAAAACCCATGAGACTCTTCAGCCTATAATCGATACTAGGAGACTGATTGAGAACAGTGGGATGCCGGTTGCTACGGTAAGTGTCAACGGAGATTATAATTTTGATACAGCTTCCAGAATTTCCGGGATTACTGAAGTCTATGCTGGTATTTACCCATTGATGGATTGGCGATCTAGCCAGATCCGAGCTGAATTCTCTCCGGCGGCCAAAATTTTGGCCACCGTGATCAGCCACCCTATTGAGACTAGAGCTGTTGTTGATGCGGGGCATAAAGCTACCGCCCCTGATGAAGGATTGCCTGTTTTAGAAGGTAATCCTGGAGCTAAGGCAACTAGGTTCAGTGCGGAACACGGGGTACTAGATTTAGATCAACATATGAAAAATGAGCTCCAACCTGGTGCCAAAGTTTGGCTGGTCCCCTACGACTTGGAACTTTCGGTTAATCAATACGACTATTTCAGAGCAGTTAGAGGATCCAAACTTGTTGGATTTTGGCCTATTTCTGCTCGAGGTAGATTTGAATAGTTAAAACTTCAAAGAAAGAGGCCTGAAATTGCAGAATCCTTTACATCCCAAAATAGGAACAGCTATTACTGACCTGGATACTCCTTGTCTGATTTTAGATATGGACGCATTGGACCATAACATGGGGGTTATGTCGGATTATTATAAGGATAAGGATGCCAAGTTAAGGGGGCACAGTAAGAATCATAAAAGTCCTGCGATTGCCCATAGACAGATCAATAAAGGCGGAACTATTGGAGGGGTGTGTGCTGCCAAGGTATCTGAGGCAGAGGTAATGGTTAACGGTGGAATCCCAAGTGTATTCATAACTAGCGAAATTGTAGATGCCGGTAAAATAGAACGGCTTTGTAATTTAGCTGGTCAGAGTCAAATTTTAGTGGCTTGTGAAAATGCTGTTAACGCCCAAAATTTGTCCAAGGCCGCAATGCATTATGGTGTAAACCTTGGTGTAGTGATAGAGGTCGAGACAGGATTGACCAGATGTGGCATACAGGATTTTGATCAAGGGGTAGACTTGGCGAGAGAAATAAGTGCGCTTCCAGGTCTAGATTTTCAAGGGATAATGAGCCATCAAATGATGGAACAACCTTCTTCTGCTAAAGAAGACCGGGTAATTGAGGGTCGTCAACTAATCCAGAAAATTTTAGATACCAAGTCAGCTATAGAGTCAGAGGGAATCTCCGTGAATATCGTGTCTACAGGGGAGACTTGGAGTTATGATGTAGCAGGAGAGATTCCAGGTGTAACTGAAATACAGGGTGGAAGTTACCTTGTAATGGAAACTAGTTACGACTATATGACAGACTTCCAATTCGCTGGAAAAGTACTAACTACAATTATTAGCACTCCAAGGGAAGGTGTGGCGATTGGTGACGCCGGTATCAAGGCAGTGGGATCTCTGAAAGGAATGCCTCAAGTAGATAATAGACGAGATTTAACGGTGGAATCTATGGAGGCTAATCGGGCCTTATACAGGGTTGAAGAGGGTGCCCATGCTAAAATTGGGGACCAATTATTGTTAATTCCAGCTCAGCAGGACGCTATGGTTAGCCGCTGGGACAGGTTTATCGGAATAAGAAATGAAAAAGTTGAAACTGTATGGGAGATTTCAGCAAGAGGATGCCATAATTAAAGGGTGGATAGGGGGTCAGTGGTATTTTGTATGAGCCCTTAATTGGTTGATGGCTATATCTAACGGGATTCAAAAACCAAGGACTATCAATATGAATATAGGTGTGGTTTTCCCGCAGACGGAAATAGGATCAGATCCTGGTGCTATTCGAGATTATGTTCAAGCAGTAGAAGAGTTGGGCTATTCACACCTTATAGCCTATGATCATGTACTGGGCGCAGACATTACCCGCCATCCTGGTTGGTCCGGGGGGTATAATTCCGATGATATATTTCATGAACCTCTCGTTTTATTTGGGTATCTAGCGGCTATTAGTAAGAGGATAGGACTAGTTACGGCTATACTTATCCTGGGTCAACGTCAGACTGCATTGGTTGCTAAGCAGGCTGCAGAGGTAGATATACTTAGTAATGGTCGCTTGAGATTGGGTGTAGGTGTTGGATGGAATAATGTGGAGTACGAGGCCTTAGGTTCCACCTTTCAGGATAGGGGTCGCCGAGCAGAAGAACAAATTGATGTACTCAGAAAGTTGTGGACTAACCCAGTTATAAATTATCAGGGGCAACAACATACTATTATTGATGCTGGAATCAATCCTCTGCCCGTGCAGAGTCCAATACCCATATGGATGGGAGCTGGAGGTCGCTTAAGCCCGATCCCCTCCCCTAGAGTTTTAAGACGGATTGCGAAAATTGCTGATGGCTGGTTTCCTCAATTTTCTCCTGACCAAGATGGTAAACGTGCGGTTCAACAGGTCCAAGAGTACGCACGGGAATTTGGCAGGGATCCCGATTCTATCGGAATTGAAGCTCGCATAAATTATTCAGATGGGGACCAAGAATTTTGGGTAGCTAGGGCGGTTGATTGGCGAGAACTTGGAGCTACTCATGTTTCAATCAATACGATGCGAGCAGGACTGAAGGGAGCTGATGATCATATCAAAGCGATCCAGCAGTTTAAAGATGTCGTGAATAGTTGACCCGACGATAGTCAAC
>CAJXEF010000034.1 GCA_913052545.1 uncultured Chloroflexota bacterium | reverse complement strand
ATATATTCCCTCTATTCGGACTGAGGTAAACTGGAATAGAGGGTTCGGAGCCTTGACGTTATAACGATTGCTGTGACACCGAATTTTTTTGAGTCTGTTGTGTTATTTATTCCGATTTGCGAAGAAGTTCTTTAGCTTCTTCTCCTACGTTTTCCTCTATAGCGTCCCGTAGAGTTGAATAAATTGCTTTATTAATAGCGTCCATCTTCCAATTTTCGAATTCAGGATCCACTTGATAGTTATTTTGAAGTACTATCAATCTCTGTAATAAACTCAGATGATGATACTGTAAAGAGGTCAACGTAGTACCGATCCCCTCAATAACATCAGTCTCTGATGCATTAGTCACGATTAATTCCTGATCGGCGCTTTCAGATTGTGTGCTCATATACATTCTCCTAAATGGAGGCGGGGGTTAACTTGGCTCTCGTCCTCATGACATTATACCAGACATACCCCAATCTCAGTAACAAAATTTCTGACTTATTGAACTTCCCTAAATTCACCCTCAATGGTGTCATCTGAAGAAGAAGACGTATCTGTTTCTTGGTTATCCGAAACAGATACGTCTTCCATATCCCCCATATCTGGATCTGTAGGCATCCCGTCATCAGCGGCCTGACTGTACACTGCTTGCCCTAATCGCTGGAGTGCGTCATTTAAGTCCGCCATAGAAGTCTGCATTTCAGGCAAATTATTCCCTTCGATAGCTCCTTTGAGAGTAGCTATTTTACCCTCGACTTCTTCTTTCAATTCGGCTGGGATTTTGTCAGCGTTATCGGAGATCATCTTTTCTGTTGTGTAGACTAATGTGTCTGCCTGATTCCTAGTTTCAATCTCCGCACGCCTAACTTGATCTTCATCTTCATGAGACTTGGCATCATCTACCATCCGATCAATCTCATCTTGAGCCAATCCTGAACTGGACTGAATAACGATCTTTTGCTCTTTACCCGTGCCTTTATCCGCTGCGGAAACACTTAGGATCCCGTTAGCGTCTATATCAAAGGTTACCTCTATCTGAGGAATCCCTCTAGGCGCAGGTAAAATACCATCCAATATAAACCTACCTATAGACTTATTGTCAGTAGCCATCTGCCTTTCGCCCTGAAGAACATGAATATCCACACTACCCTGGCTGTCGGCCGCAGTAGTAAACGTTTCAGCTTTTTTGGTAGGAATAGTCGTGTTCCTAGAAATTAAATTCGTCATCACACTTCCCAAAGTCTCCAATCCCAGAGTTAAAGGCGTTACGTCTAAAAGAACTAAGTCTTCTACCTCACCGCCCAAGATACCAGCCTGAATTGCTGCCCCAAGAGCAACAGCTTCATCTGGATTTACTGATCGGCTAGGCTCTTTATCGAAAATACCTTTAACTTTCTCTTGTACGGCTGGCATACGAGACATTCCCCCTACCAAAACGACATCATCAATTTCTCCAGCGCTGATGTTAGCATCGGATAATGCTTGAAGACACGGCCCTTCTGTACGTGTTATCAGGTCACCAACTAACTGCTCTAATCTAGATCTGCTTAAAGTCTTCACGAGATGTTGGGGACCACTGGCATCGGCAGTGATAAACGGGAGATTCACTTCTGTTTCCAATGTACTAGATAATTCTATTTTAGCTCGCTCAGCCGCATCCCGTAGTCTCTGTAACGCCATCTTATCTTTACTTAAATCTATTCCGGTTTCTTGTAAGAATTCCCGAGATAACCAATCAAGTATAATTTCATCAAAATCGTCGCCACCTAAAAATGTATCCCCGTTAGTCGATTTTACTTCGAAAACACCTTCTCCCATCTGCAAAATAGTAATATCGAACGTCCCACCACCTAAGTCAAAGACCGCTACCGTAGCTTCCGATTTCTGTTTATCTATACCATACGCTAAAGACGAGGCCGTGGGTTCATTGATAATTCTCAGGACCTCAAGGCCAGCAATTGTCCCCGCATCCTTGGTGGCCTGCCGTTGAGCATCGTTGAAATAGGCTGGAACGGTTATAACAGCCTGAGTAATCTTCTCTCCCAACTTGGCTTCAGCATCTTGACGAATCTTCTGTAAGACCATAGAAGAAATCTGTGGTGGTGCATATGACTCTCCACTCATTTCAACATGAGCATCTCCGTTGTCTGCCCTAACTACCTTATAAGGTAGTTTATCTACAGCTGACGCAATCTCCGGGTCTTCAAATTTTCGACCCATGAGACGTTTGACTGAAAATACGGTATTCTCAGGATTCGTAACAGCTTGCCGTTTGGCAGTTTGTCCGACATATCTTTCGTTACTTTTATTATTTACTGCAACTACAGACGGGGTAATCCGACCGCCTTCTGCATTCTCAACTACTACTGGCTCTCCTGCTTCAATCACAGCAGCGACAGAATTTGTGGTTCCCAAATCTATTCCAAGAACTTTAGCCATTCTGTGTCTCCTTATCCCTTTTATCGAAAAATGCTTTAGAGTTAACTTAACTACTACCTAGCGGGCTACTACTACCTGAGCTGCTTGAATAATCCTATCATGTAACTTGTAGCCATTCCTGACAACCTGGATGATTAAACCCGAAGAAAATTCTATACTTTCTTCAGTCCCAATTGCTTCATGTTCCACAGGGTTAAACTGTACTCCTACAGCCTCTATTTTAGTAACACCTTCGGATTCTAACAAAGTCGCGACTTTTCGCTGGATAAGTCTGATTCCTTCTACCCACGATTCGCCAGGCTGTCCATCGTCAGCATGGGTAACAGCCAATTCCAGTTCGTCGACTACGGGCAACATTTTTACCAACAACCTGCTGTTTGATTGCCTCTGCGAAGTAATACGATCATCATCTGTACGTCTTCGAAAGTTGCTCAATTCCGCCTGAGCCCTTTGAGCCAAATCCTTATTAACCTCGACATCTTTACGGACTGAATGTAAATCAGTCAGTAAAGATTGAACCTGTTCGTCTAACTCCAAATGGCTATAGTCATTAACAATCTCTTCTAGTATTAATTCTTCTACCCTTGGTTCTTCTCTGAGTTCCGGCTCACTATTAGTAATCTCTTCATTATTTTCACTCATGGACAAATCCTAGCAACAATGTATTCGGTTAAACAGGTAAATTCAACCTGTTATAAAGTCTATCGATTTCTTTTTCAATTGTTTTCCGAAGATCTGTGTTTTTAAATACTAACATTAGCCTGCGTTCTAAATCAGATAAATTGTCCACGACGTTTAAAGCGAATTCAACCCCAGCTAAATTCAATCCTAAATTGTCCATTAGATACCTGATAAGCAATATCTTCCTGATATCTTCCCTAGAATAAAGCCTTAGCATACCAACAGTTCGGTCCGGATTTATCAACCCGAGTTTCTCGTACTTCCTGAGAGTCTGCGGGTGCATCTCTAAAATCCGGGCAGCTACACTTATGATATACACCCCTTGAATTTCAACTCTTGGCATATGCGAAGACACTGAAGGGGCTGGAGATTCCTGTGATACTTTATCGGGGTTTACAGGCTGTGGGAATGCTTGATTAGGCCAAGCCGGTGGTATATCCGAAACTAGGCTCTCTTCGTCTAACCTCTGCCGCGCTTTTTGATACATAGGTTAATATCACTCAGCATAATGCGCTTATATCAACAAAAAGTATATCAATTGATACTCTGCGTGTCAACCAGATTACACTGGTAAGATCCATCCTCATCATATGCCCTACATCATACATACTACTAGATTTTAATGTTACTAGATTAGAGAATCCTAATAACAGCCCTTACAGATAGGTTTAATTATAAGCGAATCTACAATTGCGACTTTGAGTACTAATTAAGCGGATCTATTATGGAGAATCCTGTGTACGGACGTAGTACTTCGGGTATGACTACTGAACCATCTTCCTTCTGGTAATTTTCCAACAAAGCTATGACCACCCTCGGTAGCGCTAATCCGGAACCATTTAAGGTATGTACAAAATCCGGCCTACCACTGTTTCCCGGCCTGTATCGCACGTTAGCGCGTCTTGCCTGAAAATCCGTACAATTGGAACACGAACTCACCTCCAACCATTCTTTACAGCCTGCAGCCCAAACTTCGATATCAAAAGATTTAGCTGAAGGGAAAGACATATCGCCTGCACAAAGTTGTAGGATACGATAAGGTAATCCTAGACGTTGGCAAACATCTTCAGCATTAGCTAAGAGTTTATCTAACTCATCATCAGAAGTTTCAGGTGCAACAAATTTGTACATTTCAACTTTATTGAACTGATGTACCCTCTTGATCCCGCGAGTATCTCTTCCAGCCGCAGCTTTTTCTCTTCGGAAACAGGGAGTGTGCGCTACATAATATAGGGGCAAGGAACTATAATCCAGAATCTCGTCCCGATGTAGATTAGTCATAGGAACCTCTGCCGTAGGAACCAACCACAAATCATCTTCTTCGTCATGATACAAATTATCGGCGAATTTGGGTAGATTCCCAGAGCCTTCCATAATGTTTCTACGGACTAATATGGGAAGCATCATCTCTGTATATCCATGCTCGTTGGAATGCAAATCTAACATCCACGCTATAAGAGCCCGTTCCAATTTGGCTCCAGCACCAGCAAGCGTATAAAACCGACTTCCCGATAATTTAACTCCCCGTTGAAAATCGATGATCCCAAGTTGTTCTCCCAGATCCCAGTGAGGAATAGCATCAAATGGGAGATCAACCACATCACCCCAATGCCTTAACACAATGTTACCGTCTTCATCTAACCCTGGGGGTACATCCGCACGTGGCATATTAGGTAACGCCATCAAGATCTCTTGGATCGATAGTTCAGTTTTTTTGACATCTTGTTCAAGTTCAGTGATACGATCGCCCACTTGTCGCATATCGTGAACAAGATCGGAAGGAACTTCTTGACCAGACCCCCTTAATTCACCAATTTTGCGACTAACCGAATTTCTTCGTGAACGCAACTCATCACCCGCCGAAATCCCTTCGCGGCGACGAACATCCAAATCCAATATGACATCTAACGAGTTTTCTTCACCCCTTAATCTGAGAGCGTTCTTAACGTATTCAGGATCCTTTCTAATCAAGTCTATAGATAGCATATTTATCAACACGGACCATTAAAATTAAACTATGTTCGGAGGTGACACCCTATAGATTTACGATTTGCTTTGTTTCCCTTTAGGAGGATATTACAAGAGTTTCGCTCATTTTTTCATAGTTACAGATAACATCAGATCAAGATAACATCTCAAGCTTGGATTTATCCATCACCCTCTCCCTGATCTTGGGGATCGGAATCATGAGAAGTACGCATCTGCGGAAATAGCAGTACATCTCGGATACTTGGCTGACTGGTGAGCAACATGACCATACGATCTATCCCTATCCCTAATCCTCCAGTAGGAGGCATTCCATATTCCATGGCTAACAAGAAATCATCATCTCGGCGATCTACTTCTTCGTCTTGATAAATGAGCCGCACCTCTTCTTGACTATCAAACCGGGCCCGTTGTACTTCGGGATCATTTAACTCGGAATATGAGTTAGCCACTTCCATTCCGGCTGCGAAAGCTTCAAATCTTTCTACATAACCCGGACGACCCTCTTTAGCTTTAGCCAGAGGGGACATCTCTTCCGGATAATCCAAGAGAAATGTTGGCTGTATTAAATTTGGTTCAACAAAAGTGGATACTAATTTATCAATCAATCGACCACGACTCTCTCGCTCTCCGACATCCAAACCCATTGAAGCCACCTTCTTAATCAATCTCTCTTCATCACTCAATTCGTCAATATCTATCCCGCTGTAACGATATAACTCCTCACTTAGGCTAAGCCGTGGCCACGGGGGTTTAAAATCAATAAGGTGGTCTCCATAACGTATCTCGGTAGTCCCTTGAATCGCGACGGCTACAGTGGAAAACAAACCCTCTACCATCTCCATTACTCGCGTATAATCGGAATATGCCTCGTAACTCTCTAATAAACTAAATTCAGGATTATGATCCTGATCGATACCTTCGTTACGAAAAACTCTTCCAATCTCATAAACTTTATCAAAACCTCCCACTATCAACCGCTTTAAATAAAGCTCCGTAGCGATTCTTAAGTAAAGTTGCTGGTCTAAGGCGTGGTGGTGAGTGACAAACGGGCGCGCATGTGCTCCCGCAGCCACAGGAACCAGTATCGGAGTTTCAACCTCCATAAAGCCCTTGTCATCGAAAAATTTCCTGATACTCTTAATTACTTGGCTTCGTTGGGCAAAAGAACTGGCAATTTCCGGGTTCGCTATCAGGTCCAAGTAACGCTGTCTATACCGGGTTTCGACGTCTCGAAGGCCATGCCATTTTTCGGGCAAAGGGCGCATACATTTAGATAACAAAGTGATGTTACGGGCTTCGATAGTGACTTGGCCTGTACGAGTACGCATGACGCTCCCCGAAACTTCTAAGAAATCTCCTAAATCTAAATTTTCTAGCAAGCCATAAGCTTGTTCCAAAACATTTTCTCTAAGCAGAACTTGCATAGTCCCGGATCCGTCTCGCAAGTCTAGAAACGATGCTCTACCCATTCTGCGCAACGAGATTATTCTGCCAGACACTACTGCTAGGCAATCATTGGAACCGTTAGCGTGGTCGCTTTCCGTGGCCTCAAACCCTGATATCACATTTGCGATGTTCTGAGGCGGCAAGCATCGGGCAGGATAAGGATTCACCCCAGCTTGTCGTAACCGATTTAATTTAAGATGCCTACTCTCCAGTAATCCTTCTGTTCTATCAACCATATTTAGCTACCAAGCCCCAATATATGACTGGTTCTAATGAACTCATATTTCTTCCAAAGAATGATGAATTGTGCTTTATCTAAGTAACATATGTCAAAAATCTAAGATGGAGAATTATATTCAATAATTCTCCATCTTAGATTTTTGATTAACCCGATTTATTATAATAAATTAGCTGCTATTAGTCCCTATATATTGTATTAACTCAGAAAGTCTTTAGTCCATTGGCTGTAATCAGCTCTTCTTGTTACCTGTTCTATTAATTCGGAGGATGCTAAATTATCTCTTAAATCGGCAGGAGCCACACCGTCTTTAAGGGCCTTCATGGTATCGTACACCGCTTTGATGGAAGCTTGAAAAGAGAGATGTCCTTGTAGTGCAACTCGTACACCCGTACTTCCAAGAAAATCAAGGTCTGATAACTCTCCGCCGGCACCTCCCAAAATTAATGGAAGAGTAGTTTCAGCCCGTACTGCTTGCACTTCTTCCTTGGTCTGGGCGCCAGCTAAAAACATAGCATCTACCCCAGCTTGCTCGTAAGCTTTAGTTCGCTTAATCGCCTCCTCCACGCCTCCGACCCTTAGGGCACTGCTTCGGCCAGCTATACAAAGGGTAGGATCTTGCCGAGCTGACAGAGCTGCTTTCATTTTACCGACACCCTCTTCTAACGATATCAGGTTGCCCTCTCCAGCACTGCCAAAACTTAATGGAAGAACAGTGTCTTCAATGGTCAAACATGATACCCCTGCCGTCTCCAATTCTTCTACCGTCCTACGCACGTTCAAGGCATTCCCGTACCCGTGGTCCGCGTCTACCAATAAACTTAAATCGCCTGCCCTGCATATCCGATGAATTTGTTGAGCAAATTCTGTTAAAGTCAAAACTATCAAGTCTGGAGCCCCCAAAACCGTTCCAGAGGCTATAGAACCGGCAAACATACCGACTTCGAACCCCAGATCTTCTGCAATTCGGGCAGAGATAGGATCAAATACAGATCCTGGATGTACACAACGGTCACCTTCTAATATAGCCCTAAATCTTCGGCGCCTATCTGTTAAGTTCATGGAATACCTCTCTCCAAGTTTTTGTGATAGTTTACTTTTGTAGCCAGCTTTATATGTTAATTATAAATAGCTGGTCACTGAAATCTGCAATTCTCAAGTCTCGATAATTCTATCATAAAGTGGCTTAATAACAGCGAGGGTGATTTAATTGTTAGTGATAGGTGTCGATTACAGTGGAGCTAAAACTGACAAAAACACATGGGTTAGCCGCGGAGTCTTTACTGATAATCAACTGGTCATAGAAACCTGCGAACTAATCACCAGAGCAAATTTAACATCGCTTCTCAGCAACTTCGACTCCTCCACAATCGCCTCCTTAGACTTTCCGTTTTCTGTACCTGAAAAGTTCTCTAAATTTTGGAGTCCCTCGGCTCAAGATATGACTGATCTATGGACCGAGGCAGCTGCAATCACGCTATCCGAATTCATTAATTTAAGGGATCAATTCGTTAAACAACACGGTGAGATAAAAAGGTTGGGTGACACATTTTATCCTGAGTGCTACTCCTGCCTGCATAAAGCTAATCCCAATTTGGTGCCAATGACATTTTACGGAATGCAAATGTTAAATGAGTTACATCGCGCAGGTTGTTTAGTCCCTCCTCTTAAAAACGATCATATGTCTAAAACCGTTCTATTGGAAGCAATGCCGGGAGCAGGCCTTCGGGCGATGGGACTACCATTCAAGGGCTACAAAAATGGCCGCCTAGTTTATCAAAAAAGGGATATTATTTTCAAAGGTCTGGAAAAACATTCTGGGTTAACTATAAGCAATTTGAGCCAATTTATAGATTTAGGAATGGAAAATCATGACGCTCTAGACAGCCTGATCGCGACCGTAATAGCTTGCCTTTGGACACAGGATCCTAGTAAATTTCGATGCCCTCCCAAGGATCCACCAGTGAATTTGAAACGCACTATAGACCTAGAGGGTTGGTTATACGCTCCAGCATTCCTTTAAGCCATAGTCGAATCCCCTACTAGCCATCTGACCAAAGTTGCCTTAAGTACGGAGGAATATTAATATTGTCCCACCTACCTTGACTGCACTAAAATCCGCATACATGCGTATATCAAATAACGGGAGGACCGCAGTGGGAATTTACCGACTCTATAGTGGAACAGACGGTGAATCACATCTAGAAGAAATGGACTTATCCCAACACCCCGATCTTACTGAAGCCCAACTCACTTCCAATATTACATTTCGAGAATGGGAAGTCGACCATTTCATAGATTGGCATCCGGCTCCACGTCGACAATATATCATCTCTTTAAGCGGAAGAGTCGAAATCGGATTGGGAGATGGTACTTCCGTAGTCTACAATCCCGGAGATGCAAGGCTAGTAGAAGATACTACGGGAAGAGGTCATACCACACGAGTAATCGGCAGCGAACCGTGTATCCACGTTGTGATACCATTAGCTGATTAATTAACCTTTTCGATTAACTAATAACTACGAATTTTTATCTTAAAGGAGCTAAAAATGGCCAGAATAGTAAAAGTTTACTCAGGTTCTGATGGAGAATCTCACTTTGAAGAAATGACCGCAGAGCAATTTTCAGCAATCGTCAACAACGTGGGCCCCGGGGACATTACGGTGAACAGGCGCCCTTCACCCTCAGAATCCGATTACCATAACGCTCCCAGACTCCAGTACGTAGTAAATCTTGCGGGCACTGCGGAATTCGAGACGGCTGACGGTTCCAAAGTTAGAATGGAGCCTGGTGATGTCTTGGTAGCCGAGGATCTCACAGGCCATGGCCATATTGCTAGGAGTATAGGAAACGAATTTCGCGTCTCATTAGCAATCCCCTTAGCTAACTAATCTGTAAAATCTAAATTTATGGTGAAGTCAAAATGAGTATATTCCGAGTTTTTACTGGTAATGACGGGGAATCCCACTTTGAGGAAGTCACACCCGACGAGTTTGCAATCATAGCAAATAACAGGGCCCCTGGTGAAATCACCTTAGGCCAACGACCTGCAGATTATTTCTCAGATTATCACAACGCTCCTCGACATCAATACGTTGTAACTTTATCAGGGTACGCAGAATTAGAAGTGGCAGACGGAAATAAACGTCAAATGGGCCCCGGGGACGTTTTGGTTGCGGAGGACTTAACGGGTCACGGACATATCCTCAGACATCTCGGAAATGAACCTAGGATCTCCATTTCAGTTCCCCTAACAGGTTAACGAATTATTCTAGGTTATAGAGAGCTAGCTAAACAAAAGTCAGCTCTCTATAACCTAGAATAAACCGACCCTTTGTTATAATTCAGGCACAAGCCAATAATTGAAAACTTAACCGTCTCTTGCCGCCAATCCGACCGATACTCTGATTTTTACCAAAAATTTCGGGCTATACTGATATAAACATCTAGACATCGTGTATATCCATCTCGCTGACGGGCAGCTTTACACCAAACTAAGAACTAAAACCTAGCGGGCACATCTCACGGCAATTCATTTCAAGCGAATTCTTAATTTTAAATGTTACAAACAGTATTTGGGATCGTTCCGTCCGCATTGCTAAATCACAACTTGATCCAAATAAATGGAGACAGGATGCCTTCAGAAACCAATTGCCCAGTCGACCAAGACCAAATAGATAATCTTCTTTCTCCTAAACGAGACTCAACCTTAGATATGCTCTCGATTTTAACTTTCTCTGAAATCAGCCGCCGGGATACCATAGCCGACATTGGGTGTGGGCCCGGTTATTTTGCACTCAAATTGGCTAAAGCAGTTATAGAAGGAAAACTATACGCTGTTGATACCAATCCACAGATGGTAGATATTTGCCAAGAACAAATCACATCCGCCCATTTAGGGAATGTAGAAGTAAAACAATGTGACGAATTTGATTTCACTCTAGAAGACAATTCACTCGATGGAGTTTTTTTAGCTTTTGTGATACACGAAAGTACAGACCATATTCGATTGCTACAATCGGTTAGAAAATTATTGAAACCAAACGGGTGGATTACAATATTAGAATGGTCAGGGAAAGAATCAGCGGAAGGACCTTCATTACAGCAACAATTGGTGCCAGATACATTACGACAGTTATCAAATGAAGCGGGGTTACGATACCGAAATTGGAGAGGGCTTAACAATAACCAGTACATGATGACACTCAGAAATCAGTGATCAAATACCCTGATATTGGGTTCAACCGGAACTTTAACTGTCTATTATGTCTAAAGATTTTATTTTCTCTTCTAATTCTTTTACGCTACCCGCATCACCTTCTGATAATCGAAAACACCTATCCAAATAAAGTTGGGCAAGCTCCAGTCCCTTTGAAGACGAATCTTGGGCTGCAGACAACAAGCTATGCACCCAAAACTCTTCGGGCAAGTGACGAGATAAAGTTCCAACTTCTGCTTCTACTTCACTGATCGTATCACCATCGCTACCCTCCTGGGCAAATCTCAACTTGCCCAGCAACCTAGCAAGTTCCGCTAATTTATCTGATTGGCTCATTAAGCTGAAGAGAACATCATTTACTTGGTAGGATACGTCCTCAGGTTCAGATTGAATACTGTTTTGAGGCAAGGCATCATCATTAACCAAATGCTCAGCACATAACTTGGCATATTCTTGAACCATCTCTGTGACCATTTCCATCATCCTCGGGAGATCAAAAGAAAAAACATTTCCCCCATATATTAAGTCATCGTCCCGCAACCTACTTAGCCTCTCCAGTTCCGAGTAACCATCAACCTGTTCTGGTACAGGAGGCATCGCAAATGAGGAAAAATCGTTCAAGGGGAGGTTCCCAAGATGAGTTGCCAAGAATGGCGGAACATATTTAGTCAAATCTGCCTGTATAGGCAACGTAACCACGTAAGTTGCGTAAAGATGGTCTGGCTCAGTGTCAACTTTAAAATAGGCCAAGGCGTGCCCTTTAGGCCTATTCGGGTTTCCAATCTCAAAAGTAATATCCATACGCTCTTATCTTAACCCAAATATTACCGACACTCCACAATTATGACAAGAATTAAACAACACTACCGCTAGAAAACTCTCGCGAGCTTGGATTAATAATAGTTTTCAATTCCACGCCAATATCAAGCGCTCTTCTCCAATTCTTAAGATAAAACAAAATATTAATTCGACTACAATTTGGAACATCTTCCGTCCCAAGTGCTATACTGCATTCTGCAAATTTCGTTACCCAGCAAGGAGTCAGGTCATATGGTTGATTTTCGCCCTATTCACGGCTGCCGCTTTAATTTGGGAATAGTTGAAGACATGGCAAACGTACTCTGCCCCCCTTACGACATGATAGATTCAGATTTGCAGAAAAATCTCAAATCCCTCAGCCAATACAACGCAGTACATCTTGAAGGGGCTGAACAACCAGATCCTATGGATCCGGAAAAGAGTTATCTGGAAGCTTCATCGTTATACAGAAGCTGGCTGGAACACAACGTGTTGCAACAGGATGAGAAACCCAATTATTATCTGATGAGTTACGGATATGAATTCGATGGGAACCACAAGCAACAACTAGCTCTTTTTGGTGGGATAGCCGTTGAAAATTATGATAAAAAGACGGTATTACCTCATGAATTTACTCGAGAACCAGCAGTCCAAGATCGAGTCAAACTCCTAGAATCATGCAAAGCCCAGTTTAGTCCAATCATGAGCTTATACCGAGACGCCTCCCAGACCCTTCGTCCATTACTCACTAAAGTAATGACAAACACCCCAGATTTAGAGGTCAAAGATAGTATCCAAGGGCAGATATGTTTTTGGGTAATTTCAGAATTAGAAACGAGAGAGGCGATCCGGCGATTTTTTATCGACAAGCCTATTTTTCTCGCTGACGGTCACCATCGCTATGAAGCAGCTTTAAGATATCGATCAGACGACCAAAATTCGATGGACGAAGCCAATAATTTTGTGATGATGGCACTAGTAGAATTTGATGATCCCGGGCTACAGCTATTGCCCTATCATCGCGGTATAGGAAACCTTTCATCTGAAAATTTAGAAAAGATCCAATACGAACTTAATAATCTATTTGACAGGAGACCTTTCGACTTATCAGCTAAAGGAGTAGATGTTCTAACCAAGGAAATAGCAGAATTAGGTAGAAGCCAACACGTGATTGGGATAATCGGCCCAAAGGCAGACCATGCTGAAATATTAATATTAAAAAAGGAATTAGATTGGAAGCAATGGGGTGCCCTAGCAGTGTCAGAAGCTTGGGTAATAGAAGAAAAAGTATTGAAGCCCGTTCTAGGTAACGAAGCCACTAGGCAAGTGGATTATAGCCATGATCCCCAAGGATTACGTGATCGTATTAATCACAAGGATCTTCAAATAGCGTTTGTGCTTAAGCCATTTCCCATGGATACATTTGAGGAAATCGTTGGAGGCGGACAACGTCTTCCTTCGAAATCTACATTTTTCTTCCCCAAACTTCCCACAGGCTTAGTAATTCATCGGCTAGAAGGAAATGTCTAGGAATCATTAGTAGGATCTTGAAATCGTTCAGTAATCGCCATCTCAGCCATTTTGCTGTGTTCGGTTATGAAAGATTCCAATCTCGGGACCTCTGATACAGCCTCTGGGTCATCAGGTGAGTCCCGCATTGCAGGTTTCAAGTCAGCCAATGAACTGCGCGCGTCGCTGACCCGTTTGACTGATTCCAAGGCTGCTAATTCGTCCGAGGTTGATTTCTTAATTACACGTAGCCGTCTTAAGGTGGAGGTAGAATCAGACAACGGCTCCTCAATTTCACCCATTGATGACAATGAAACATCAAGACCGGTCTGTCCATAAATCACCTGTCTCGGTAGACGCCTCAGCCGAGTCGGAATTGACTAATCATTGCCTCTAATTGACGTTCTTTGTTTTCAATCTCCGCCAGGCTTATCCGAAGGATAGCCATGGTTTGTTGCAACTGGGATGTTGACATATAAGTAGTCTCAACCTGAGATGAAATTATGTTTTACTAGCGTTGAATCCTACTTTGGGTAGAACCCGTTCTAAAGCCTCAAGAACCTCTATAATATCTTCCTCGGTGACATACCCCAGATGTCCAATTCTAAAAATATCTCGGGCCAGCTTGCCTTGTCCACCCGCGACAACTACCTGCTCTTCAGTTCGCATCAAACCAACCAACTCTGCTCCATCAACCCCCGAAGGTATTTTGATGGCAGTCACAGTGTTGGATACTCTATCCGGATCTTGGCATAGTAACTCCAAACCCATTTCCAAGATCCCAGAGCGTGTAAACTCTGCTATGTCAGCATGACGTTCGAAAATATTTTCCATGCCCTCATCAACCATTTTAGTCAAGGCCAAGTCCAGCCCATACAGTGCTGAAAGATTGGGAGTCCAAGGAGTTTGGCCGCTTTCCAAGTACTGCTGAGCAACAGCTAAATCAAAATAGAATCGAGGCATCTTGGCGGATTTTTGGGCCTCCCAGCCGTCATTACTGATGCTAACGAAGGATAATCCTGGGGGAATCATGAAACCTTTTTGAGAGGCAGTCCCGACTAAATCGCACTTCCAACCATCAACCGGTAGGGCAACACATCCGAGGCTGCTGACTGCGTCTACCAGTAGCAGTTTTTGGAACTCTCCTTTAACTATTGAAGCTATTGTTTCCAAGTCATGAGTAACACCTGTTGATGTCTCATTGTGAGTAACCAGAACCGCCTGGATTTGTGAGTCCTTTTTCAGAATATCCCTAACCTTATCGGGATCTATAGGACCTCCCCACTCAAATTCTTCACGTATTACCTCTGCTCCATAGGCTTCGGCAGCATCACAAAAACGATCTCCAAAGGAACCAGCACTCAGGCCTAAAACTCTGTCTCCAGGCGAAAGCGTATTCACTATTGACGCCTCCAGAGAACCGGTCCCCGATGCCGTCAATACATATAAATCATTTTCGGTCATGAAAACTTGCTTTAACTTACCGGTTACTTGAGTAAACAATTCGAAGAATTCAGGGCCACGATGATTTATCATAGGTTCGGACATTGCTTCGACAATATCTGACGGAACCGGAATAGGGCCCGGAGTTCTAAGATTCTGTCTCGGTATCTCCACGTTTCCTCCTGGTCTTAACACACATAGCCCGCATTATTGACAGATGAACGGTGTCACGCTCAAAGGCACGCGTGCGATTATAGCATTTTAGATTGCTGGAC
>CAJXEF010000033.1 GCA_913052545.1 uncultured Chloroflexota bacterium | reverse complement strand
CTGCGGTAGTGGCGGCGGCGGATGTGGCGGCCATTAATTGTTCATAAAAGATCAAAGGTGCCGCTGAGTCGGCACCTTTGATCTTTTACAGTGGATCTCTCCACACAATATCAATTGACTAGCAGGGTTAGCTGTCTAAAGTTCCTGATTACACAAAAATATTCGATATTATTTGACGTCCTTATTAATGCCTTTAAGTTCTGGCCATTCGAAGACGTTTCTAGATTTTCCCTCAGCCTGGCTATATTTTAAATGAAGAACACCCTTTACTAGGCCTCTTGCAGCAATAGCGCCTATTATTAACCCGGTAGCCAAAGATAGGATTGAATTGGGTTGCTTGGACCTATTTAGTTCCATGGCGGCATGTATCCTTACTCTAGATGATCCCATCCCCCCACTCCAAGCAAGAATGATATCAGGAAGACACCAAAACTAAATATATTTTATAAATCATAATTAAGCCGGTTTTATCATTGCTTATAACCTCAGGACTGAATCATAAACGAAAACCATTCCATTAATTTGGAAGTATCCTGTCATTGTGCTCTCAACTTGACGATGCTCCAGATGGCTCGGATAATCCAAATATCGATCGCTATCCCGTTCCAAGCAAGAAGTCGACACGGTACGCAAATAGTTTCGAGCGATAAGCCTTTATTTTCGGTCTATCAACCTTAAGGAGACACCAATGGCGCAAACGCCCCACGGTATTAAATTTGACGCTTACAGGCCAGTTGTAATGGGAAGAAACGGAATGGTGTGTGCTGGCCATCCCCTTGCTTCACAGACTGGAATAGGCATCCTTCAAAAAGGCGGTAATGCCGTCGATGCGGCTATTGCAACAGCCGCAGCGTTAAATGTTGTTGAACCTTTAATGTCTGGTATTGGTGGGGATGGTTTTATCATGATCTACGACAAAAGTAGTGGTGAAATCAAGATTTCCAACGGAACAGGAGCAGCGCCCTATGCAGCCACGTTAGACCGTTACCAATCGACAGGAATCCCCACAAAGGGCATCTTATCTGTGTCAGTACCCGGGTTAGTACACAGTTGGTTAGATGCTCACGACAAATATGGCTTACTCCCAATAAGCGAGGTCTTAAGCCCTGCTATAAATCTAGCGGAAAACGGATTTCCTGTTACTCATTATCTATCACGGGCTATTTCATCAGACAGTCTACTATGTGAGTTCCCTACTTCCAAAGCGATTTTTACTAAAAATGACAAACCTCTTAAACCTGGGGAAATACTATTCCAACGTGATTTAGCAAAAACACTAACTATGATTGCGGAAGGTGGAAGAGAAGCATTTTACCAGGGGCCAATAGCAAGAACTCTAGTGGAATTCAGTAACCATCTAGGTGGATTGTTAACAGACAACGATTTCCGAGACTGTAGCGCCAGATGGCAGCAACCGATTTCCACTAAATATAAAGGATTCGATATCTACGAAGCCCCGCCAAATTCGAGCGGGCACGTGCTTTTACAAGAGCTTAATATACTAGAGGAATTTGACTTATTATCTACCGGATGTAACACAGCCGAAAGTATCCATTTGATGGTAGAGGCTAAAAAGCTTGCCTTCCTAGATAGGGAAGCTTATGTAGCAGATCCAGATTACATTGATGTTCCGGTAGAAGGACTAATCTCTAAAGAATACGCGAAGGAGCGAGCTAAATTAATAAACTCTAACCAAGCATCGGAACTGTTCGAAGCAGGTGATCCATGGGTATTCCAAAACACCAGAGATAAAAAGGGATCTTATGCTCGGACTGGAGGTCTCGTAACTGAGCAAGAAGATACAACTTGTTTCGTAGTCGTTGACAGATGGGGAAATGCAGTATGCCAACTGCAAAGTTTGCAAAGTGCGTGGGGTTCTAGTTTAATCGCAGGCGATACTGGTATCCTGCTCAATAACCGGATGACCTATTGGCATCTCGACCCTAACCATGTCGATTGCCTGCAACCTGGCAAGCGGGTAAGGCATACCATGAATCCGGTGATGGTAACCCAAAATAGTCAACTTTATTTAGTATTCGGCACACCCGGAGCAGATACTCAAGTCCAATCTAATATGCAAGTGTTAAGCCATGTCCTCGATTTCGGCATGACAGTCTCCGAAGCAATCGAAGCACCAAGGTGGAAGAGTAATCAAAGTCCGACCGAATCTAATATTCCCCACACCTGTGAAAACGAGTTGCTATTGGAAGGCAGGTACTCCGCCGAAGTTTGCTCTCATCTAGAAAGGTTAGGGCATACTATAAAAGTAGTAGACTCATGGGATGGAATAGTTGGAAGGGAAATGATGATCCAGATCGATCCTAACAACCAAGTATTACATGGGGCAGCAGATCCCAGATACGACGGGTACGCAGTTGGTTGGTAGAAATGGATCTACCGGACACAAAACGTTACTGAAGTATTTCCGATTGACCTGGCATTAAAGTCGAGGTTACTAAATGCAAATTCCCGGAGAAAAAAGAAGCCGCCAGCCAGATGACGTAGGTAACAGGGCAGGTATTTTTGCCGAAGCTGTTAGAGACGGAAACATGGATCTGGCATGGTCCATGCTTTCAAAAGAAACACGGGGAATGAGGATGGGTGTTTGGGCTACGCGAAACAACATTGATATGCAAGTAGCTTATAAAGCTGGATATGAAACCGAGCATCCCATGCGTCCATCTATGCTAGAGGATTTTCGGTCCACTGTCCTACGCCTTTGGCCTTTTGAAGACTTGACAGACCTTGGGGTAGCACCAACAAATTACATTAACGACGAACACGCGTTTGCGTTTTTACCTTTTGGAGTAACTCAGGAAGCAAGCTCAGTGCCCAAACGGCGTATGATGTCAGGACTCATCATTCCAATGGTATTAGAAGACCGCGAATGGCAAGTCGACTTGCCAGGCTGGCGATTTTTTAATCAGGATTCATAAAGTTGATGGCAAGCCCGAGCCCTATTTTGGCAGATCAGGCATATACCAACATAAACATATTGGTGAACAAATGTGAATTGTGCCTTCGCGAAGACTTAAAATATACGATACACCATCTGATCCCTCGAGCTAAAGGAGGGAACCATGGCCCTAAAGCTAGGCTTTGTCAGACCTGTCATAGGCAAATTCACACCCTGTTCACTGAAGGGACACTAGCAAAAGATCTATATTCAATCGAATTATTAAAATCAAATGCGAAGGTCAACAAATTCGTCAAATGGATTCGGAAACAGAAACGAACACATGACTTCAGAGTAAGGAAATCCCGCACCCGCCAATAACAATATAGGGACATGCCGTGAAAATTACAGGTGATTACACATTGCACGCACCGTTACACATAGTCTGGAAAGGACTTATGTCCCCTGTGATACTTTCTAATTGCATCCCAGGATGCCAGAGTTTCGAGCTAATTGACGATAATACATATCAAATGATCGTTAATGTCAAAGTAGGACCTATGAACGGTAAATACCAAGGCACAATCTCAATCTTAGACCAAGAAATCCCAAAATCCTACCGGCTTATAGCAGAGGGTAAGGGATCCCTCGGATTTGCTCGAGGTTCGGCGTTGGTGACGTTATCTGACCTAAGCGATACCACCAGTCTTTTAGTAGATGGTGAAATGGAAATTGGAGGTACAGTCGCAAGGGTTGGCCAAAGAATCATCGGGACCCTATCGAAGACCATGATGGATCGCTTTTTTGAATGTTTAACACAATCTATCCTGAACGATTCCATGGCAAATTAAAATCCGGCGAGTAGCATACGCTATTCTCCAATCTTTGTGAAAAAATGGAAAGAAAAATCCCCGACAAAAACGAGATATTATCTTATCTGAAGGATGATCGTAACTGGGGGAGGTGGGGAGACGACGACCAAATCGGTGCAGTAAATATGGTCACCCCGGCTAAGCGCGTGGCTGCCGCCCAATTAATAATAACAGGTGAAGCCATATCGCTAAGTAGAGAGTTTCCCAAACACCCGGCCCCCAATAACCCTACACCTGCTCATCACTTTATGCGGCGGAACCAGCGAGGATCCACAGCAGGTTCCGCTGTAGATTACTATGGAATCGCATACCACGGCCAGGCCACCACTCATCTAGATGCACTTTGTCATGTTTGGGATCAAAACGGAATGTGGAACGGCAGAAATCCCGATGATGTAATCACATTTAAAGGTGCGAAATGGCGATCCGTAGAACACTGGAAAGAAGGGATTATTACCAGAGGAGTGTTGTTAGATGTTCCTAAGCATCGTAAGGAGAATTTCGTTACCCAAGAAAAACCTATCCATGGATGGGAACTTGAGGACATTGTAAAGTCCGAGGGTTTAACATTAGAACCAGGCAATGCCTTATGTGTATATGGAGGCCGAGACAAATGGGATGATGTTAATCCCACCTGGGCCAGTGATCCCAACGGACGCCCAGGGTTGCATGCATCTTGCCTCAGATTCCTTAGAGAATCCGACTGTTGCCTTTTAGTCTGGGACATGATGGATTTTGCCTCTAATGGATACGATCTGGGATGGTCAGTGCACGGCGCTATTTTTGCCTACGGCATTGGGCTTCTAGACAACGCTTTATTGCAGCCATTATCCGAAGCTTGTTTTAAAGAAACCCGGTATGAATTTATGCTGACAGTTAATCCTCTCCGGGTAGTAGGCGGAACAGGATCACCGTTTAACCCAATAGCATTACTTTAATATCGGCATATCGTGAAGTCTTAATACCAATGAGTCACAAGCTCCAGGCAGCCAACCAATATTAGACTTGTGCTCCGGATTATAACTAAAATAGTTGTATAACGTTACGTTTACCGTAAGGCCAATGAGCCCTGATCTAGTTGACACCTAGCTACATGGCCTATAATATTGCTTTAACTGATTCAATCGTGGGATTAGAAAGTATCTCACTACCGTAAAATGGGTAAACCTTCCTAATAAAAGGTTCTAAATGGAGGAGGATATTTATGGTCAATCAAGAATTTGCATTAATGGCCCACCTTATGCGCCGCGCCGGGTTTGGGGCTCCCTTTGAAGAATTAGAAGCAAGAACCGCCAAAGGGTACGAAGCCACCGTAGAAGAACTACTCCAACCCGACAAACAACCCGACATGGAACGGGACCTCATGATGCGTTACAAAACCGAATGGGTCTCTCAAGCAGGTTTGGAAGGTCAACAAGAAGAATGGACTTACCAAATGATCAACTCCAAGCGCCCTCTACAGGAGAAAATCGCTTTGTTCTGGCACGGTATTCTCTGCACCGGCCATGCCAAATGTGAATACCCACGGCAACAACAACTTGAGCTGAACATGTTCCGCACGGTTGGAATGGGTAGTTTCCGGGAGCTGTTGCAAGCACTATCCAAAGATCCAGCAATGGTCTTTTACCTCGATAACTGTATGAGCCATAAAGACGCTATAAACGAAAACTGGGGCCGTGAACTTCTAGAACTGTTCTCACTAGGCGTAGGGATGGACGGTGAACAAAACTACTCGGAAGACGACGTTAAAGAAGCTGCTAGGGCGTTTACTGGGTGGACAGTGACCAATTCAATTCCCCGATATCCCTACGGGAAATACGAGGCAAGTTTCATTTATGATCCCAGCGATCACGATGAAGCTGACAAGACTTTCCTGGGTGAGAGCGGTAATTTCAATGGTGAAGACATAGTTGACATCATTATCAAACAACCAGGGACTGCTCGGTTCGTTGCAAGACATTTATACAATTTCTTTGTAGCAGATGAGCCCCAGGTACCCGCATGGAAAGATACCCCACCGATAGATATAGCGGCCATTAAGCTGCTAGAGGAAGAATATTTCAGATCCAATTACGATATTTCCTCTATGCTAAGAGTACTTTTCAATTCAGACTTTTTCAAGAACTCCCAATTTGAAAAGGTTAAAAGCCCAGCCGAAACTGTTGTTGGAACTATGAGATTAGTAGGTGACTATACAACTCCTAAGCTCGGCCTGAATGCACTAACATTGACCATCAGATACATGGGTCAGGATCTTCTTAACCCCCCAACGGTCGAAGGCTGGCACACGGGTAAAGAATGGATCGATAGTGGAACATTGGTGGAGCGAATAAACTTTACTGCTGATCAGGTCGGTAACACGGCCCTACCCGGAGTAAAAAACATTATCGAGCGATTTAATTCAGAGGGAAGTACCATTTCCCATGAACGGTTCATAGACGGTTGCCTCGAGATGTTAGGTGCTTACGAACTGACTCCCGAAACTAGCTCCCAACTAATGGACATGGCACAAAGCGAAGGTGAAGTCAAGACCGGAACTCCTGAATTCGAAACACGTGTGGGGCAAATGCTCCAATCAATCGTCGCTACTACTGAGTACCTATTTGCATAACGAAATTTGCTTTGGGGAAAGATATAGTACTTCACCAAGAAAGGAGAATTTATGACTGTAAATAAAAAAGACCCAGTTCTAGCTGTGCTGCAGCTATCGGGCGGCAATGATGCTTTAAATACACTAATCCCGTACAATGATCCTCGATATGTTGATAATCGGCCCAACGTCAGGATACCGCAAGATCGCGTTCTACCAATAAACGACCACGTAGGACTTAACCCAGCGCTAGCTCCACTAAAAAAACTGTATGACGATGGGAAAGTCGCCATAATTCAAGGGATTGGATATCCCAGCCCCAGCCGATCACACTTTAGGTCCATGGACATATGGCACACCTGCGAACCAGACAAAGTGGGTGACGAAGGTTGGTTAGGCAGAGCAATCCGAGATTTGGATCCCAACAAAGAAAACGTTCTCACGGCAGTTAATTTTGGCCGAGGACTTCCTCGTGCGTTAGCGGCTCCAGGAGTCCCAGTCGCTTCAGTCGGTGATCTGGAGACGTACGGCGTACTTACTGGAATTGATAATGACACCCAGAGAGCCAAAGCCTTAGATGTATTCTCCAGGGTCTATTCTCCAATGTTAGGTAAGGGACCCGTCGTCGATTACTTAGCTCAGACGGGACTAGACGCTCTAAAAGGTGCCGACATTTTAAGTTCTGCTGTAGAGAACTACTCCTCAACAATAGAGTACGGTGGCGATGTAGTTGGACAATACATGATGAACATGGCACAAACTCATCTGGCTGGATTTGGCACCAAAGTTTTGTATACAACAGCTCCTTATAATAGCTTCGATACTCACGCCGGCGAATTAGCAAACCACACACAATTGTGGACCGACACCAGTCGAGCCATTTCAGACTTCTACGATGATCTGAAAGAACACAATGCCAGTGACAACGTTGTTCTGTTAGTTTTCTCCGAATTCGGTAGGAGAGTTCACGATAACGGATCCGGCACCGATCATGGATCAGGTGGAGTGACCTTCTTGATCGGCGATTCAGTCAAAGGTGGCCTGTACGGGGAGTACCCATCCCTCGAAGAAAACAAACTTCTCGAAGGTGATCTGCATTTCAATAACGACTTCCGGGGTCTATATTCCACTCTCTTGGAAGATTGGATGGAACTCGATGCAAAGCCGATTGTTAACGGCTCATTTGAAAAGATGGCGGTTTTGTAAGCCGTATCCGGGTAAAGACATAATATAGCAAACGGACTCCTAATGATGAAACATTCGTGAGGTGATAATGACCACGCAACAGATTTCCCATGTAAATCTTCAATACAGTCACACCATAGGCAGGGGTGAACAATTTGGTCCCGGTTTTACCCAACCACAGTTCGTTGCCAGAGGCGAGGGCGATCTTATGTACGTCCTTTGCCGAGGTTCAGAGTACCGACCGGAAGGCACCCGAATTACTGTATGTACAGTAGACGAAGAATTCGTGAACATATTTGCAAGGGGCGTAGCCCAACAAGGACCGCACGAATTCAATCTCGACGACGGATCTCTTGCCTGGCCTACTTGCATAGCAATTAGCCAAAATGGGGACCTGTATGTATCCGATGAATGGCTGAACAGGATAACAATCTTTAACAGCGATGGTGAATACATAGGAAAATGGGAAGAACGGCAAGGCACAGGAGAAGGGGAGTTAGATCGCCCTTCTGGATTGATTTTTGATCAGGATGATAATCTTCTCGTAGTAGATAGCGGGAATCACAGAGTCCAAAAATTTAGCAAAGACGGTAAATTCATAAATAAGTTCGGTACAGAGGGGAGTGGCCCAGGGGAATTAAACATGCCATGGGGAATCACGTTAGATAAATCAGGCAATATCTACGTAGCGGACTGGCGCAACGATCGGATCCAGAAATTTAATTCCGACGGGCAGTTCTTAACCCAAATCGGGTCTACAGGCTCTGGAGAAGGTCAGCTGAATCGTCCTACCGGGGTCGCTGTTGACAAAGACGGAATCATCTACGTCGCAGACTGGCTTAACGACAGATTGCAAGTATTTGATGTCGACGGTAGCTTTCTCGAAATTAAAACAGGAGACGGCGGCATATCGAAGTGGGGTAAAGACAAACTAGATGCGAACCCCGAGATGTGGGAGGAGAGGAAACGAGCACAAGGCTTAGAACGGGAAAAAGACTTCTGGGCACCCACTGGTGTTACCGTCGATGACGACAACAGGGTATTCGTATCAGAATCCCCTCGTAACCGAATTCAGGTCTATCAAAAACAGTCATCTAGTTTCGCAGGTCCTCGCTTGTAACCAACAACGGAAGAAATTCTTCACAATAGAAGACAGGATAGGGCTCCGATTCGTCGGAGCCCTATTGTATGAGAACCATACTAAGCTATTAAATATATAGGGGATTTACTAATGGCTATCAAAGTCGGCCGTGTTCCATATCTGGGATTTGAGCCATTTTATTTCGATATGGAACGGCGAGGTATCGAACTGGTTTCACTCGTGCCCAGCGAAATCACAAAAGCTGCCCACGAGGGCTTACTGGATGCCGCTCCCTTCCCTGTAACCGATTGCTCTAACCTAGAAGATGAATTCGATTACCTAACCGGATTCTGTTTTTCGACTATCAGGAATTCCGGCAGCGTAATATTAAATACCAACAAACCCATCGAAGAACTAGAAGGGTCGCAAATAAGTGTCAGTAAAGATGCAGCAACAGCCCTAGAGTTACTTAGAGTAATCTTGAATCTCAAATATTCTGTCAAGCCGAATAATTACGATGCTACAGTCGACTCGGCCGATGCAATTCTCAATGTTGGCAACACAGGACTACGATATAGACGTGGAATGAGAGGTTTCTTACATTCTTATGATCTGGGGGAGGAATGGCATCAATTTACTAAATTACCATTTGTATTCTCCAGATGGATGATTAGAAAGGATTTGGAAAGTCCAAATCCGGCTATAATTGAAGATGCTCTGTACGTCGGACTTCAAGACTGGGCCGACGGGATCTTCCATATTTCTGAATCTAGAGACAATCTGCGAATGCATCCACAAGACATATTAACCTACACTCAAGGACTCAGATATTTTATGGGAGTCCCAGAACGGAAAGCTTTGGAATCATTCCTGAGCTATCTAAAGGATATACCGACCTAGCAGCATCCGAGATTAACTATATGTACGAGTCTCTAAAGTCACATATTTAATATAATGGGAGTCAATATGCCTTACGCTGACATCAATGGTACAAACATTTATTATGAAGATTACGGTAGTGGCCCTACCGTCATACTGACCCCAGGTGGAAGAGTCGATACCAACGGACTAAGGCCTATAGCAGCCTTAATATCTACCCAGTGCAGGGTAATTCTCCACGACAGAAGAAACTGTGGTCGTTCAGACGTTAATATCAGTGGAGATCTATCTGAACAACACATTTGGGCAGAAGAGATGGCTGGATTGTTACGACACTTAAACACCGGCCCAGTATTCGCTGCCGGAGGCTCTGCCGGTTCCAGAACTTCCATGACCCTAGCAGTACGGCACCCAGAGTTGGTCTCCGGATTATTCATTTGGGAAGTTAGCGGGGGGCCAAGAAGTGCAGAAATCATGTCACCGGGATATTACGGCCAATACATAGATGCCGCGACCCATGGCGGAATGGAGGCGGTATGCAACACCGAGTTTTTCTCACAACGTATAAAAGATAACCGCAATAACAAATCACTACTATTATCTATGGAGGTCGAAAGCTTTATCTCTGTCATGCAACGTTGGCAAGATTCATTTTCTAGGCCTAATCCAGTAGGAGACTTGACCGAGTCAGAAGTTAAATCAATCCACTGTCCCACTTTCATTTTTGCTGGCAATGTTCCAGATGAAGTACATCATGTTTCTGCAGCAGAAAATGCCAACCGATTAATTTCCGATTCAGAAATACATCCCTCGGCATGGACAAATGAGGAATGGCAAATTATCGGACAACATGACGATACATTCCCGGGGATCGCAGCGACCAATCGGTATCATATGAAAGCAACCGTTTATGCATCAGATCTATTAGATTTTATATCCAGATGCAAGTAGTGACGCAGTAGTCTTTGAATCGGACAAAATAAAACTATCGACGTTTCGTAAATTTCTATTGCTTAGGGGCTATGACCTAAACGTTCAAATCCTAGAGTATCAACCTCTAAGTAACATTATTCACTGATCCATCCAAAACGTGGAAATAATCAGGGCCAGATCCTAGATGTAACTCAACAACGTCTTGATCGGTGGTTGTGATAATAGCTTGTTCATAAGCAGTAATTTTCTGTAACACCCGAATTCTGCGCTGTATATCCATCTCGGATAGAACGTCGTCTAACAAAATTATAGGTTCTTCACCCTTAGCAGACGAAAGATAAGATGCTTCTGACAACCTAAGAGACAGGGCAACTGAACGGGCCTCACCCCGAGAAGCAAAAACACCCATATCACGTTGATCTACTGTAAGAGCGACATCATCTCTATGAGGTCCGACAGCTGTAGAACACTGAGCCAATTCTCGAGCTTTAACCTCGTGCAACCGGTTCTTAAATATGTACTCGGTGTCACCTATATCGCTACCACAAGGGATGCTCGGCAAATATGTAATCGCCAAAATTTGGTTGAGGTCACTCAAATTCTTATAATGCTCTTTGGCGAAAATAGCTAACCGTCCCATAGCATCATTCCGACGCCATATCACTCCAGAACCTTCTTTGATCAGTTGATAATCCCAAAAGTCCAATTCATCTAAATTAGCTCGCCGCTCTTTTAATGCCTTCAGTACCTGATTCCTTTGTTGTACCACTCGCCTATATCTTTGAAGCATCTTAATATAATTAGAATCAGATTGGGATAGCAGGATATCTAAATACCGCCGCCGGATAGCGGGCGACCCGTACACCAACTCAATATCATCAGCACTAAATAATACCGCTCCTACCAAACCAACCAACTCAGTCCCAGTACAGGGCTTTCGTCTCACTCTGATTTGCTTTCTGACAGAAACATTGCTGTTATCAACAAATGACGCCGTCTCGGCGAGAGGTCCATTCACTGTGGACATGCCATTATTGGATTCTCTGTGCTTTAGTTGTGGCTGATACCCAACATACACCGAAAACCGTTCATCCTTCTTCTCGATCGCGCCACTAACTAAGGCCTGTTCTCCGACGGCTGCTGCCTTAAAATTAACCAATTCCCGTTCGTTTTCAGCCCTAAACGATCGAGCTATGGCTAATAAATACATTGCCTCTAGTATTGTAGTTTTACCCTGTGCATTGCCACCAAAAAAAACACAGACTCCCGATTTTAACTGCAAGTCCAAGTGAACAAAATTTCGGAAATTAGAAAGGGTAAGCTGTGATATATGAGTCAAAACCCCTCACCCAGCCGGAGAATACTAAACAGGCTAGCAAGAACCATCTTCTGCGGAATTAGGCAATTCCTCCAAAGACAGACATATATTCATTTTGGTTAGGGGGTTATCACCTAATTAGGACAGTATCACCCTAGCCTGCCGGCTGTTACGTTCAAACATAGATCGGGCTAAGGCTGGTCACAGCCTGGACACCAACCATAAAAATCTACTCTCTGTGAAGAAATCTCGAAATCTGACTGCTGAATTACGAGTTCTTTCAACTCCGCTACCGTTTCTTGTCCAACATCAGCATCGACAACGTTCCCACAACCTAGACATACGAGATTTACGTGGGGAGACAAATTGGCATCATATCTCGACTGCCGCTGAAATGGTAATTCTCTAACTATTCCCATTTCTTCTAACATATCTAGCGTGGAATATACTGTCGCAATAGTGACATAGGGGAAAAAGGCTCGGACCCGTTCATATATATCCCGAACAGCTGGGTGGTCAGCCGAATTAACTACTACTTCGGCTATGGCTAACCTTTGGGGGGTTAATCTGACGCCCAGGGGACGCAGCCTATCCACCAACTGTTGCTGTGTGGTCATGGTATCTCCGAGTTAATCTAACAAACCAGCTGATTATCAACTGTACCACATATAATAATTATTATGAAACATCACCATATGGGAGGGAATCAGGATAATCAACTGGCTGTCCATTATTTTTATGAACTATAACCTACCACCACCACCTGAAACTCTCTCCCCTGCTCCATAAAACACGGGGTATTGTTTTCGAAATATCTGAATCCTGGAACGTGCGCTTTCCACCACGAAAATCCTACCTTCGTCATCGACTTCCACAGCAATAGGACCCCAAAAGTCTTTTTCACGATCTAGACCCTGAGCAATTTTACGTTCTTCCCACATCTCGGGATTTCCGCCATCCAATTTATTCGTGCCCCACTTCGAAAGTGTAGCCTCACCAGTAGTTTGAGTCAGATAATTGCCTTCACTATCAAACACCTGGAGACGATTGTTGTTCCAATCCGTAACATATATATCCCCATCATTATCAACCGCAACACCGGTGGGGCGATTAAATTCACCGTCACCAGTCCCTGTAGTTCCAAATTTTAAAAGAAATTGTCCATCAGGACTAAATTTCTGAATCCTATCATTTCTCCAATCAGCGATAAACACGTCTTGATTTTGATCTATCTCTATACCCCAAGGAAGATCAAACTGACCATCACCAATACCCTTCGCCCCCCACGTCGCAATGAATTGCCCATCTTTGGTCAATTTCTGAATCCTATTATTACCACTGTCGACCAAATAAAGATTGTCTTCTTTGTCGAAGGCAAGTCCAGACGGCTTATTCCATTGGCCGTCATCCGTTCCAGGCCTCTCCCATTTGTCCAAATATTCCCCGTCACTCGTATATATAGATATACGATCCAAGGCTTCGTCTGCCACAAATACTTGCCCTTGACTGTTAAGTGCTATAGCAGTTGGCCAAATTATCGCTCCATCATCAGATGAGGCTTCTGCCTCTCCAACCTCCGTTACCCCACGTGCGAATTCCCCTATATAATCCTCATCAACCGTACAGATAGTAATACGTTTACCATCCGGTCGATATTCGTATGAACGACTTACAACATACATCGTGTCTTCTTCGCCCCGTGCCATCGCCACCGGGTTTCGGAAACCCGGTCCTGAAAATTCGGCCCTACCGATAGTGTGATCATATTGCAACGTGATACTCAGGGTTTGAGTAGCCATTTTTACCTCGCGATTTCAAGATTGTTAATTACCAAACTAGGTCTATCAAATGAGATCGACCCCATTAAATAAAAGCGAATTTCTCAAAATTACCATTTATAATTGGCTGGGCATCTAACCCCATCCAATTTTCCAATAATGTCGAATAAATGCTGCGGAAGTCATTATTAAAATGCAAATCTCCTTCCAGCAATTTATCTGGAGCTAATGATGGATATTCGCCGTATAATCCACCGTTTATTTTTTCACCAACTACGAAGGCTACTCCCCCTGAACCATGATCGGTCCCAGAACCATTGTCGTGCACTCTTCTGCCAAATTCTGTAAATACCAGTAAAATTACTTCATCAGACGCATCATGTTCTTTCAAATCGTCGTAGAAGTCAGCAACCGCTTTCGACGTTTCACCCCACAACTTAGCATGGGCCTGCATCTCTCCTGCATGGGTATCGAAGCTATTATAAGGAGCGGTGGTATACATTACTCGAGTGCCGAATCCAGCCAAATGAACCTGTGCGATATTTTTCATATACTGGGCTACGACATCGCTTCCATATTCAACAGACGAGGTATACACCTCAGGAGCAGCACTTAGGATATCCGCTCCCTTGAGAGCATCCATTCCAGTTTGAGAAAGGTAATCTACCACCGCACTCCTTCCAATAGTCGGCGAATAGATTCTTGAAAACACGTCTAGAGCTTCTTCTCTCTGATCCTCCCCATCTATCCCAGTAAGCACCCCATAAGTATCTAAATTCCCCACTGAGGCAACTGGTACACCTGGCGCTGCCAACGCCCTGGGAAGGCCTCGGCCGAAGTTCACCCCAGTCAAAACGTTGTCCTTATTCGGATCTATGTCTCTAATAGCACGGCCTAACCAACCTTCGGTTCCCTGAGTTTCGGGTTCGCATGTGTGCCATATATCCATTGATCGAAAATGAGACCTGTTGGGATTCGGATAACCTACTCCCTGGATGACTGCTAACTTCCCTTCGTCATACAAACGTTTCATGGGCGCCATATTTGGGTTTAATCCGACAAAGTCGGTAAGTTTTAGCGCCTGTTCTTCTGGAACTCTAACTGATGGGCGGTTATCCACGTAATGAGGATCACCAAATGGAACTACTGTGTTCACAGCATCATTACCACCAGACAATTGCAAGACAACAAGAACCGGATCTTTTTTTACTGAAGTCATACTTGCTCTCTCCTTGTATCTTTTTCTTAATATGTTCGGTAATCGCTGATCCTAGGCAAACTGGTATTCTTGGGTAGATACAATCAGTTGTAACATCTGACCTACCCTTTCAGAATACTCCTTAGAACCTGGATTCAATACGCCGGCCTTCTGAACGTGGTCTATAAGTTGCGTATAAGTTTCTTCGGGTAGCTCGTAGCCTCCTAACATATCGAGACACCGTCGAACAAATTGGTCGGGTGTGGCTACACCTTCTGAGGTAAGTCTGTCAACTATTGCCTTTACTCCTGGAAGATTAATATCGCCGAGTCGATCAGCTGTAAAATTAATTCGCTCAACCAACGTGCCACTGTCTATCCACTCTCTACCTGTGTGCCATCCCTCCACTGTGGGAGGATTCATTAAATCTTGGCCCATGTATCTGATATTGCTCGCAAGCTGATGTAGGCCGATTTTTGGACTAGTGAAGTCCTGAACTAATCGCATAGTTCCCACTACGACTTCGGTAGGGCTTTTGACCTTAGCAAATCTCGCATTCTTAAATGATTCTGAATTAAACAAAACTCGCAACACTGATCGCAAATCAAA
>CAJXEF010000032.1 GCA_913052545.1 uncultured Chloroflexota bacterium | reverse complement strand
AAAGACAAAACACGTCTTCGGGACAGCTTCAATTTTCTGGATGGGAAGCTGCTCAAGAATACCATTTTGAGCACGGTCTTACCGATGGTTTGCCGATTGTTCCACCTACGCCCACAAAGGTTAATGCGATGCTAGACTACGTCGGCTTGTCAGGTGACACTGTTATATCTAGCGAAATAACTAGGAAAAAAAGTTTTACTGCAGAAAAGGTCGCAATCAATGCAGTTTTGGCGGGTTGTATACCTGAATATTTTCCGGTAGTTGTAGCAGCGATTGAAGCGGTGTGTGATCGAGAATTTAATTTTCATGCTAGTAGTACTTCAACGAACGGAATTACTACGATGGTGGTCGTTAGCGGTCCTTATTCAGACCGGGTTGAAATGAATTCAGGGGCGGTGTTGATGGGTAATGGTAATCGGGCAAATGCTACCATTGGTCGTGCGGTTAATTTGGTTAAAACCAACTTTTACGGTTCTATACCACAAGACATGGATAAAAGTACTTTTGGACATCCGGGGAAGTTCAGTTTTTGTTTTGCAGAAGATTTACAAGCTAGTGCTTGGCCATCCTTAGCTGAGTTCAAGGGATTTGACAGCATTTCCAGCACCGTTACTATATTTGCGGCTAATGCGCCTCTACAAATATCAATCTACGGGGACAAAAATCCTAAGACTTTCTTAACAGCTACGGCCCATGGGATGATAGGTCTAGGCCCGTTGATATCGGAGGTAGCTGTTGTTATCAGTCCTGAGTTAATGGCATATTTGGATGAAGCTGATTGGACCAGAGAGCAGGTTCAGGAATTTCTTTTCGATAAAACACGGCGACCGGCTAGAGAGTGGATAGAATGGGAAAGGATAGATCATCCTGAATCGATCGGGGATCTAGACCAACTACTGGGATGCGTTTCTGAGCCGGGACGAATTACTGTAGTTCCCGGTGGCGGGGCAGCAGGAGCATTTATTGATATTATCTCTTCCTGGGGAAGCAGCCGATCTGTTACCAAAGAAATTAAGGTAAGGAGGTGATCTTAGTGACCAATATTAATTCAGATATAATCACGTTGGATCCTAGGGATGAAAACAATCCAGGACCTGCTATGCTAGCTCCCAGAGGATCCACTTTAGATGGCAAGGTAATTGCATTGTTTTCGAATAACAAACCCCATTCTGTTGAATTGTTACGCATGATAGCTGACGTGATCAAAGAACGGTATTCAATAGAGGGGATCGTTGAGCACAATAAAGGTGGCCACCAGTGGACAGCTCAACCGGAAGATCTGATCGAGCTTGCAAAGCAATGTCATGTTGCCATCCATGCCACAGCGGAATGAGGTTCCTGTACAGCATGCAGTGTGCATGATGCAATGGAAACCGAACTATTAGGAGTGCCGTCAGTAGTTTTAACCACCGGTCCGTTCGTTTCGCAAGCCCGGGCTATGTCACGTATGAGGGGAACACCCGATTACGGATTAGCTGTGATAGATCATCCAGTAGTTACTTTGGACAACGAACAGTTACTGGCCAGGGCCCGCGTTGCCGCACCGCAGGTTATTCAACATCTAATCGATAGATAAGTATTCCTCAGATATTCAAAAAAATAGATTAATCAATTCAAGGTGTAACAAATTGAAATTTGGACTTTTTCATTCGGTACAATTGCCAGATCCTACCGCTCAGCAAAGATATTATTCCGAAGCTTTAGATCAAGTTATTGAAGCCGAGCAATTAGGGTTTGATTCGGTATGGTTCACAGAGCATCATTTCACGAGACACGGCATCGTTTCATCGACGATGGCTGTATTGGCTTACTTAGCCGGGTTAACCAGCAATATTCGGCTTGGTACTGCGGTATCAGTCTTACCGTTTCACAATCCCATAAAATTGGCGGAAGAGGTAGCCACTGTCGACCTTTTGAGTAATGGCAGGTTAGATCTTGGGGTTGGGCGTGGTTATCAATGGGGTGAATATAACCGATTGAATATAGCCATGGATGAAGCTGATGATCGATTTGATGAAGCAATGGATGTGATGACCAAAGCTTGGACCTCAAAGGCACCCTTTAATCATAGTGGTAAATTCTGGACTTTTAATGATATGACGGTTCAGCCAAAGCCATTACAAACCCCTCACCCGCCGGTTTGGGTCGCGGCTTCTAGCCATAAAAGTATGGACAGAGTAGCGAAACACGATTGGAATTTGATGGTTGGTCAGGGTGAGTCCTTTGAAAAGGTCGGTGAGCAAATAGAATACTATAAAATAGCTATTGGGGAACAAGGTTATGATTACGACCCAGCAAGAGTTACTGTAGCACGCGCGATGTACACAGCTCCCAGTCGTGAGCAGGTTAGTAACGATGCTCAATTACCTTTTATGTGGTTTAAGCAGACTGGACAGGAAGTTAGCTCTCCTCCAGGGCAACAAGTCGAACTTTTGCCCGAAAATTTCAGCGACTACAGGAGGCGTTACGGGAGTCAATCAAAGATAGATTATCAGTCTATGGCTGATAACGTGATTTTGTTCGGTACCCCAGATGAAATATCGGAGAGAATTGAATCATTGCGGAAAGATGGAGTTGAGAACCTGATACTGTTTGTTAATTATGGAGGTATAGAGTCACAGAAAGTGGTAGATTCTTTAACTCTATTCGCGAAAGAGGTGATGCCGAATTTCAAGTCGTAGTATTAATGCTGACCTAGTAATAACGAACGTGCCCGTTGACATAAAACGGGCATGCTTGTTTTCCTATGGTTAGATTTCAACGAAGTTTGGGTGCTACCTCTTGAGCGTACAATCTTATAGAATTAATCATGCGGTCAAAGGAGACGCCCCCTCCGACGTTTGGTTCCATGATTATTCCATCGAGATCAAATTCATTTGCTAAATGTTTAAGTTTTTTCACTACTGTATCAGGGCTGCCGTAGGCCAAACGGTCCTCAAGTAGTTCTTCATAAGTTACTTCGGATAGGCGTTGAGCTCTTTCTGTTCGTTCTTCCGTAGCTGAAGTACCGGCTGCTGATGCTGATCTAGCAAAATTATCGGCCAATCTTCGATAAGATCGAAATGTACTTTCCTTTGGTTCTTCCTGGCCTAACTCGTCCGTTTCTGCCACATATATTGGAATGCGCAAATAAACGTTGCCCTTTTTATCATATCCTGATGCTTCGCGGGCTTCACGATACAGGCTTAAGTGATGAGATACTTGTGGGACATCGAATCCCCTTAATCCTGTTACCACGGAAAACCCCATTTCTCCAACGATAGGGAACGTATCCATAGTTGTGGCGGCTATATGTATAGGAGGATATGGCCGTTGGAATGGCTTGGGTAGAACACAGAGCTCATTAAAACTGTAATATTTGCCTTCGTGGGAAAACTTTTCATTGGTCCATGCTTTGAGTATGACTTCAAGGGATTCCTGGAAGCGTTCTCGGCTCTCGGCATAGGGGATACCATATCCTTCGTATGATCTAGGAAATCCACTACGGCCTACGCCAAATTCTAAACGCCCGTGACTGACTTGATCAACGGTGGCAGCTTCTTCTGCTAAACGCACCGGATGGCAGAGAGGAAGCACACTCACTCCGGTGCCAATCCTTACGTTCTTGGTTCGCCCGGCTATAGCACTGGCCATTACTAGTGGCACAGATACTACCGATGGTATGCCGGCTCCGCCGGGATCACCGGGTTGTCTGGGAGCTGCGAAATGCCTTTCAGCTAGCCATACTCCATCAAGACCGAGTTCGTCAGCAGTGTCTGCTATCATTAATGCTTCGTCAAATGCTTCTTCCTGTGTTCGACCCTGACGGTAATCACATTCCATTACCAGTCCTACGTGCATGGTTGCCTCCGTTTAGTCATAGGGTTGTGCTGCTTCTAGAGCGACTAATCAAGATTCATTTTGGGTTAAATAGGTATTCGGACTGGCTAAAAATTTAGTCCTACAATCCAGACTGCAAAAATAATACCAGGATCCATCGTGAAAACTGCGAGTGCCCTGTTGGGGATCTACTTCCGAGGCTCCAAACATGGTTTGCCCAGTGCTAGATCTGGCATCGTCTTCGTTAATCTCATTCCCGCAAACTGGATCTTTAGGCATCTAGTAATCTCCTGTTTGTTGATATTACCCATGGAGCGGTCAGGGGAGTGCTGGGATAGAAACACCGAGTCGCACTCGACCGGGCTGGTCTAAAAGGCCTTTGGCAATTCTTGAGCGATGTTCGAAACTAGTTCCCAATCTCATTGACCATGCAGTTACTCGACGGTACCAAAGATGGAGATCAAATTCCATCATAAAACCCATCCCACCATGGATTGTTTGAGAAATTCTGCAGGCTGCTACGCATTTATCATTACAGAACGACTTGGCTTGTGAAACCTCGATAGATGCTGGTAGATCCTGGTCCATCCTCCATAGGGCTTCATATGTAAGTAGTTGTCCGCCGTCAACCCACAAGATCATGTCGGCGCACATATGCTGTATAGACTGGAACGATCCAATCGGACGTCCAAATGCTACACGGTTTTTGGCATATTCGATGGCCATTTCGGCATCTTTTCGAGTGGCTCCAACCATTTGCGCACAGATGAGAGCAGTGGCAAGGTCTAGCATATTACGTGCTATTGGCCAACCCTGGTTGACTTCTCCTATCAGGTTAGTTGACGGCACGTGAACCTGATCAAAGTAGACTTTGCTCTGTTTATCTTTGGCCAGTGTTGTTAATGAAGTGGAAGAAATACCTGTAGAATGGGTATCTACTAAAAATAGGGATATTCCTTCATGTGACTCGCTTGGAGGAGCTGTCCGGGCTGCTACCAAGCATTTTTCAGCGCAAACAAAGTTGTCTACGAACATTTTCGTGCCGGTAAGGATAAAGCCACCGTCCTCACTAGAGGCCTCTAAGTGAATGGTTTCAGGTAATAATCTGGGATCTTGTTCATGGAATGCCCATGTTAGTACGAGGTTTCCCTGGCTAACTCTGGGCAAATGGTTTTGACGTTGTTCCAGATTTCCGTTTTGGGCGATAGTCATAGCTGGGACTACTGTACTGAGGGCAGGAACCGGAGCGATCGAACGCCCAATCTCCTCCATGATTAAACCCAGGTAAGTGAGAGAAAGGCCTTGGCCACCATATTCTTCTGGTAAAGCCATTCCCAGCCAACCTAAGTCAGCCATTTTTTTCCAAAGCTCTGGGGGATACCCTAGTTCGTCCTTCTCCATGTTTCTGGCCAGGCTCGGTGGGCATTCTGCCTCGAGAAATTCCCTGGCCAAATTTTTCACCATCTGTTCTTCTTCGTTAGCAATTACATCCATTTATCGCACCAATTAATATATAGGGTTAACCTCGAGGCATCCCAAGGCCACGTCGTGCAACCTGATCTCGCATAACCTGCGCACTTCCATGATTAATGCCTGATTGGAAGGCACCCATCAAATTGTGGGCAAACACGCCGTCCTCGATGGCATCTTCTGATCCATTTAGTAACTGGGCATAAGGTCCCAATATCTGAGCAATAGTCTCTGTCGTTCGGACTCCATGTTCAGGAGACCATACCTTTTCCGCGGCACCTTCGTATGTGAAATTGCCACCGTGTTCTACTAATGACATGCTTCTCATGGTCATTAATCGACACACTTGTGCTTCTATCCATAATTCGGCCAGACGATCTCTGACAGCTGGATCTTCTGAGAAGGAGTATCCATCTAGATCGTTTTCTTTAACCCAGTTTACGATATCTTCGTCTCGTTTGACTGATAAGAGGTAGCGGCTCGCACCTACTCTATCTAGGTTTAGCCCCATTGCGCCCACATACCAACCCATGTTTTCTTCACCCAGCATGTCCGATGCTGGGATTCGGACGTTTTCGAAAAATACTTCGTTGGTTCTCCGGTCTCCATAAGTGGTCCCGAGAGGGGCAGTCGGTTCATTTTGTATGGTCCATAGAGGTCGAACGGTAATACCTTCTGCTTCCATAGGAACTAGAAAAATAGTGATTCCCCGATGCCTCGGGGCATCAGGGTCAGTCCTAGCCATCAGATATATATGCGTGCCGTAGTGTGCGGCTGTGGTATACATTTTCTGGCCATTTATGACCCACTCATCACCATCTCGCACTGCCCTACATTGCAAACCGGCAAGATCAGCCCCTGCTTGAGGTTCAGTAAAACCCAGGGCAAAGATAATTTCGCCGTTAA
The DNA here is from genome assembly GCA_913052545.1 of uncultured Chloroflexota bacterium. The sequence goes on along the minus strand of CAJXEF010000032.1, from coordinate 9,167 downwards.
TTAATCCGGGTAAAAAGTACTTTTTCTGTTCCTCAGTTCCGGCAGCCAGGATTGCAGGAGCTCCGCTACCGGCTCCACCAACTGTTATACCTATTCGGGCGAATTCTTCTTCAACTATGTATTGGTCTATTCTGCTACCGTCTTGGCCTCCGTATTCTTTAGGCCAGCTTATCCCAATCCAACCGTTATCAGAGATTTTTTTGTAAAGGGCATCGACCTGAGGTCCACGCCTTCTCATTCCAGATTCTTCCATCTCTTCCCGCATTTCCGGGGTAATATTGTCGGCTATAAACTGTCTGACATCTTCGCGGAGTGTTTCTTGTTCTGGAGTGTATGCAAAATCCATCAGGCCCTCCTGTCAGGTAGCGGTATGCAAGTAACTAGTTATCAAAAAGGATCGATTATGGTCGATATATCAGGGATCCGATCCCATCCCAAGGCGTAACGTATTATAGTTGTTTATAGTTCATAAGTCATCAGCATAACCTCGTAACCGGGTTGTGTTTCCCATCTGGTGACTTTGTAGAAAATCATCTTAAGACTTTTCCGGGATAACTTGTAAGAAGATCGGTTTAAGAGCTTCAACCAGTGGAGGTAAGTACTCCTCCCAATCTCCAATTATTCCGTAATCTGCTGACTGAAAAATAGCTGCTCTACGATTACGGTTAATTGCTAAAATGACTCCGGCTTTCTGGATTCCTACGGTGTGGTTAAAAGCTCCTCGTATACCTATAGCAATATAAATTTTTGGCGCAATGGTACGCCCACTGATTCCTACTTGTATTTGGTGAGGCAGCCAGCCCGAGTGGACCACGTTACGGGTAGTGCATATATTGGCCCCAATCGATTGAGCTATATTTTGTATTAGTTGCAGGTTATCTTCATTTCCGATGCCCATGCCGACTCCCAATACCAATTGGGATTGGCTTAAACCAACCCCGTCATTTTGCTCTTGTATATGTTCTTCCAGTAGTGTGATATCTTTTATTTCGGATGGTGAAAATTCAATATTTTCTACTTGCAAGTCATCAAATTGTTGAGGGCTTATTGGGGTCAGGAGTCCTGGACGTAATGTGACTAGATTCGGTAAAGTTTTGGAAAGAATCGGTGCTATCACGTTCCCGCCTAGTGCAGGTTTTAATTGCACCAGTTGCCCACTATCGTTTATCTCGAGGTCTATGGCATCGCCTGTTAAACCTAGCTTCAATTGAGCTGCTACCCGAGATGCTAGATCTCGCCCATCTGGAGTAGAGGCAAAAAGAACGGCGTAAGGTTGAGATGCCCGAATGCCTGAGGCCAGTGCGTCGGCCACTCTTCTGCTACATACAGGTCCGAGTTCGGATGTATCGAGTATTTTGACTCGATCTGCTCCGTAATTGCCGAGCAGGGTGATTTCTTCCAAATTGGGATTGCCCAGCACCACAGCTACCACTTCACTTTGAGTAGTTAGAGATAACTCTCGAGATTTGCCGAGCATTTCAAATGTAACTTGTCTCAAACCGTCATGGCCGCTTTCAGAAACAACCCAGATGGATTTTTCATTTGAGTTCGGGTACCGGTTATTAGATATACTGGGTAGATTCTGTTGGTCTTGTGTATCAAGTTCCTGTAGCCGAGCCTTCAACTGGGCTGCTATTTGTTTTGCGGCATCTTCAGGAGTTGATTCAGAGATAACAATCCCTAGTCTACTGGGTTCGACTAGCCTGATATCTTCCACCCAGGTTGGCGAACCAGAGAGACCAAATATGGTTGAGTCAGATGAAAGTTGATCACTAGACAGTTCGTGAAAAGGTTTTTGTTGAGCAGATTCTAAATCTTCGGGATCGGCGTATTGTTCCTCGGCAATGCCTTCGGTAACGCAGATCAAGGCTGGCAGTGGGCATTGGATAATTTGGTATCCTTCATCCGTGGCTCTGTGTACAAGGATTTGGTTTTGGTTTCTGTCGTAAGTTAAGTTAGTTACCTGGCTTATATGTGGTATATCGAGAAGTTCAGCCAACTCTGGTCCGACTTGACCTGTTTCGGCGTCGCTACTGTTTCGTCCACAGATTATGAGGTCTGGAGAATCTTGTTTTAATGCGCAGGCTAATGCCATTGCGGTTGCTAAGGTATCGGATCCTGCTAGCGCACGGTCAGTTAGTAATATCCCTCTGTCTGCCCCTAGAGCCAGGCATTCAATTATTCCTTCTTTTGCTTGTGGAGGCCCCATGCTTAATACTGTCACTTCGTCATCGGGAGAGGTTTTAGTATTCACCGCGCAGGTAACGCCTAATAAATCGAAAGGATTTACCTCTGATGGAACTCCTTCTCTAATGATGGTCTTTTGTTCGTAATCGAATTGGATCCGAGATACTACAGGTACATACTTAACACAAACTGCTATCTTCATTTGGGTATACTCCTCTCGGTCGTAGTAAAAGTCTTTGTGGAGACGAGGCATTATATTTATTAATATGATTAACCTTTAACTAAAGGTCACTTTTACTGGTTTGATTTTAACAATTGGTTATGAACCTGATCGGTAAGTGCCTGTAAATTTGGGCTGATAGTCACCGGATATCGAACGGGATTGTAAAGGTGTTGGTGTGCCCAGTCTAACTTGCCTAAATCATCTCGGAACCGGTCTTGTATGTCTTGTAAATTGGGTTTATCTATTAATTGTGTACCATTAAGTAACACTTGTTTTAGTAAATGTTCTGTACCGTCCAAATCTTCATTGATGGATCCTATAACATCCCGATCGAACAAATTTCTGTCGTCTAGATAACGAAAAACCTGTTTTTTACCGGGCATAGAAATTTTATCAGCACTGAGCTTCATTACGGGCAGTTGATTATACTCAACTAGTTTATATGACATGTCGGACCAAGGTGCATCGGCCGATACTCCTACTTTGGTTCCGACTCCGAACTGGTCAATAGGAGCATTTGATCTAACTAAAGTTTCGATTTGGAATTCGTCTAGACCCCCACTCGCGATTATATTCACATACGATAACCCGGCGTCATCTAAGATGCCTCTAACCTGCCTACTTAGGCCATCGAAATCGCCTGAATCAAGTCTCACACCCAGTAATTGCGATCCGGTTTCCTCCAGTTCTTTGCCAATTACTGCCGCGTTATGGGCTCCCCGTATAGTGTCGTATGTATCGAGTAAAAGGACTGTTCTATGGGGGAATGAACTGGCATAAGCCCTAAATGCTTCTATCTCAGAGGGAAAACTGCAAATGAAAGAATGTGCCATTGTACCGGATAGGTTAATTCCATAATTGAGACCCGCTAATACGTTGCTTGTCGACTGAAATCCGCCGATGTAGCTGGCTCTTGCCATTTTCAAGGCTGCGTCAGTTCCGTGGGTCCGTCTGGAGGCAAAATCCGCCAACCCTCTACCTTGGGCTGCGACGTAACAGCGGGCCGATTTGGTTGCTAATAAAGTCTGAAAGTTTATTTGATTAATTATGTAGGTTTCTGCTAATTGGGCTTGTACTACGGGCCCTGTTATTTCCAATATTGGCTCGTTTGCAAAAAATATTCGCCCTTCAGGAATGGCTCTGATGCTCCCTGTAAACTTGCTAATTCCCCCTAAATATTCAAGAAACTCGTTTGCAAATATACCGGTCGAGTGTAATTTACTTAGGTCATTCTCATTGAAAGGAGGATATTCAAAGTACTCGAGGACGTCATTCAATCCGGAGGATACCATGAATCCTCTATTGGCTGGATTTTGTCTGATAAAGAGGCTAAACGTTGCTTCAGATAATTCATCATGTTGAAAGTACGCCTGCGCCATGGTTAATTCATAAAGATCTGTGAATAATCCTAAACTAGTGGAGTTAATGAATGGTTGGGAGTTCAACATAACTTGCTATCCGGTGAAACAAATATTAACCGTGTAATCTCGAATTATGCTGTTGCCTAAATAGACTGTCAAACCAGCGCTATAATCCGTTTTCTTGACACTATATTTAAGGCTTAGTAATATTGAACGGTTAAAAGTCGAATATAGCGTTGGTACCCTTATCCAGAACGGCAGAGGGAACGGCCCGACGAAGCCAGGCAACCGGTTAGACAGCAACATATTGTTTAACACGGTGCTAACTCCGGCGTCCAGAATAGAATGGACGAAAGATGAGGGAGCTCTAGTTTTTGTTGAGCTTCTCCGATCGAGAAGCTATTTTTTTGGCTTAGGAAATATGGTGTGATAATTGGCTGAAATTCGGCCCATAGAGTGGTCAGCAGGTACATTAAAACTTCTTGACCAAACCAAATTACCTTTACAGCAAGTAATTGTTGATGTGGGAAGTTGGAGGCAGGCAGCCGAAGCTATAAGGTCTATGCAAGTCAGGGGGGCTCCTGCCATTGGAGTGACAGCTGGCTATGCGGTTGTTTTGGCCGCCTTAGAATCAAATTTTACTGACAAACCTTCATTGATGAATTATTTAAACCAGGTATCGGCAGAAATAAAGTCTGCTAGGCCCACAGCAGTTAATCTGGGATGGGCGGTTGATCGCATGCTTCGAGCTGCAGAGCTGATTGAAGATCCGGGAGATATAGAATCAGGATTATTATCCGAAGCTATGCGTATACAGGAAGAAGATGAAGCTATAAATCGCCGCATGGGCTTCTTGGGTAAAGACTTGATTCCTGAAGGTGGAGCAGTCTTAACTCACTGTAATACTGGTGCTCTGGCGACTTCGGGGTTTGGGACAGCGTTGGGGGTGATCCGGTCGAATTGGGAATCTGGACGAAGGTTTAAGGTATTTAACACCGAAACCAGGCCATTTTTGCAAGGAGCTAGGTTGACATCGTGGGAGTTTCAGCAGTTAGGAATTCCATCTACCCTATTGGTAGATTCCGCTGCAGGAATGTTGATACGAAGTGGCGAAATTAGTTGTGTAATCACAGGGGCCGACCGCATTGCTGCTAACGGTGACACCGCTAACAAGATTGGCACTTATTCATTAGGTGTTTTGGCTAAAGAAAATGATATCCCCTTTTATGTTGTAGCTCCAACTAGTACTGTGGATTTGAAAGTAGCTAATGGTGATCAAATAGAGATTGAATATAGACCTGAAGACGAGGTCACACATTTTCAGGGGCTGTCAACCGCACCGGATAATATACCAGCTTTCAATCCCTCGTTCGATGTAACTCCGAATCATTACATAAACGCCATCGTTACAGAAATCTCCGTTTGTAATGCGCCTTATACGGAATCTTTAAAACAAGTTGTAGAACTGGTCGCAGATAGATCATGAACTCTAGAGGAATCGATATAGCTATAATTGGCGGAAGTGGCCTTTATGAACTGGAAGGGCTGGCCAATGTGGAATCGGTCGAGGTAGATACCCCATTTGGTAAGCCCAGTGATTCTATCGTAATTGGACAGTTTGATGGCGTAAATGTGGCCTTTCTGCCTAGACATGGTCGGGGTCATAGATTAAACCCGACGCAAATTCCGGTGAGGGCTAATGTATATGCCTTGAAAACTTTGGGAGCCACTTGTTTGATATCAGTCAGTGCCGTTGGTAGTTTAAGGGAGGAATTCGAACCTTTACATCTTGCGATCCCGGATCAATTGATTGACCGTACACGTCAACGAGAGAATACATTTTTTGATCAGAACTTGGTAGTCCATGTAGGATTTGCCGAACCATTTTGTCCTGTAATTAGTAGGATAATACTAGATAGTGCTTCTGACCTAAGTATACCGGTGCATTCCACTGCAACTATGGTAGTAATGGAAGGTCCTGCTTTTTCGACCAAAGCAGAATCCCATATGTATAGATCTTGGGGAGCTGACATAATAGGCATGACAGCATTGCCTGAAGCTAAATTAGCTCGGGAAGCTGAACTCTGTTACGCGACTATGGCGTGGGTTACAGACTACGATTGTTGGCATGAAAGTGAAGAAGTAGTGACCGTAGAAATGGTAGTGCAGAATTTGATGAAAAATGTCGATAACTCGAAGAATATGTTAAAAACATTAATACCTAATCTGGTATTGGAGAGAGATTGTGCTTGCCAATCTTCTCTCAGGGAAACGATTATTACCAGTAAAGAATGGATCCCGGAGGAATTAAAAAGGAAGTTGTCACCTTTAATAAATAAATATATATAATCCTCGATCAAAATGGAGGTAAATATGCCTAGACAAGACCCCGGTGAACCCTACGCTCGAATTGATTCGGATGAAGCCAGTGCGATGGTGCAGGAAGACCCCAATGGAATCGTGGTCATCGACGTTCGGAGAGACGATGAATGGGTAACTGGTCATGTTTCAGGAGCGATCCATATACCGGTGGATGATCTTATCGAAAATATGGATCAAGTTCCACAAGATAAAAAATTGTTGTTTATATGTGCGGCTGGTGTTCGAAGTGGACTCGCTTGTGAGTTGGCAGCGTCTATGGGCTACGATTCAAGCAATTTGTATAATATAGATGATGGTACGCCATTCTGGATTGCGGGAAATCACCCGACATCCTACGGTGAGGAATCATAATCTAGTACGTATATCGGAGACTAAGACCACCTAAAATATACACGTAGTCAATAAAATGCGGGTCCGTAAAGCAACAAGCAGCGAGACCTGACGCGAGGAGAACAATTTGGCATCACGACAGACCAAAGGGGACGTTAAAGACCTGTCCCTGGCTAAACAAGGAGTCAACAAGATTGAATGGGCCGGACGCGAAATGCCCGTAATGAAGATTATCCAAGAGCGTTTCATCAAAGAGAAGCCGTTGGCTGGCGTACGCTTGTCTGCCTGCCTACACGTGACCAGCGAGACCGCCAACCTGGCAATAGCCCTGCGGGATAGCGGAGCCGACATTGTCCTCTGCGCCAGCAACCCACTGAGCACCCAGGATGACGTTGCTGCAGCGTTGGTTCAAGAGTACGGAATCCCGACCTACGCCATCAAGGGCGAGAACGACCAGACCTACTATGAGCACCTTGAAGCCGCTCTGGCCGTGAAACCCCAGATGACCATGGACGACGGCGCAGACCTGCTAACCCTGCTGCACACCAAGCATGCAGACCTGCTGTCAGACATTGTCGGTGGCACTGAAGAGACCACCACTGGCGTGATTCGCCTAACTGCCATGTCAGCTGAAGGCCAATTGAAGTACCCGGTCATCGCCGTCAACGACGCCGAGACCAAGCACTTCTTCGATAACCGATACGGTACCGGCCAGAGCACTCTGGACGGAATAACCAGGGCGACAAACATCCTGTGGGCCGGACGACGCGTTGTCGTTTCCGGTTACGGATGGTGCGGCCGTGGTGTCGCCTCACGGGCCAATGGTATGGGCGCCAACGTCATCGTTTGCGAGACCAACCCGGTCCGCGCACTCGAGGCCGTCATGGACGGGTTCGGCGTAATGCCCATGATCGAAGCCGCCAAGATTGGCGAAGTGTTCATTACAGTCACCGGTGGTTTGCACGCAGTGGGTCGCGAGCACATCGAAGTTATGCCTAGCGGCGCAATCCTATCCAACAGCGGTCACTTCAACGACGAGATTGACATTGACTCCCTGGAGGAAATGTCGACTTCCCATCGCGAGCTACGTCCCTTCGTTGAAGAGTACACAATGAAAGACGGTCGCTTAATCTATCTCTTGGCCGATGGCAGATTGGTCAACCTGTCTGCCGCAGAGGGTCATCCCTCAGCAGTAATGGACATGAGCTTTGCCAACCAGGCATTGTCCGCTGAGTACCTCTACAACAACAAGGGCAAATTGGACGTTGGAGTCCACGTAGTGCCCCCAGCCATGGACGCGGAGATCGGCCGACTTAAGCTTCAATCCATGGGTATTGCCATCGACGTTCTGTCAGCCGCCCAGCAGAAGTACCAGGACAGCTGGCAAGAAGGCACTTAAGCTAAAATTCTATAATCACTACTTGGCAGGCGGGTTTGAGTAAACCAGCTGTCAACAACAGGAGAAATAAATATGCCAATGCTCTTTCATGAGTCCCCAAGCTACCTGCTGACTTCCGAGTCGGTAACTGAAGGTCACCCAGACAAACTATGTGACCAAATCTCCGACGGAGTCTTAGATGCCGTCCTGAAAGACGACCCCATGGGCCGCGTCGCCTGCGAGACCGCCATCACCAACGGGCTGGTCGTCGTCATGGGTGAGATCACCACATCTTCGAATGTGGACGTTCCCACCATCGTTCGCAACACCCTGGCCAGGGCTGGCTACACCGACTCCGAGTACGGCATCGACGCCAAAAGCTGCGGAGTAATGGTCGCCATTCAAGAACAATCCCAGGACATCAGCAAAGGCGTTACCACGGCCTTGGAACAACGCGGTGATGCCGCAGAAGAAGCTATGCTGCAGACCGGTGCCGGCGACCAGGGAATGATGGTCGGATTCGCCTGCAACGAGACTCCTGAACTTCTGCCTTTAACGGTTAGCCTATCCCAACGATTGGTTGAACAGTTGGCCCTGGTTCGAAAAGAAGGCATCGTCCCTTACCTTCGCCCAGACGGCAAATCCCAGGTCACCGTTGAGTACAAATTCGGCGTCGCCGCCCGCGTCGACACTGTGGTCATTAGCACCCAACACGACCCGGACGCAACCAACGAGCAGATTGAGAAAGACGTGATTGAACACGTCATCAATAAGATTGTCCCCGCTGACCTAATTGACGACAACACCAAGATTTTGGTGAACCCCAGCGGACGGTTCGTCATCGGCGGACCCGCTGGCGATAGCGGGCTGACCGGACGGAAGATTCTGGTCGACACCTACGGTGGCATTGCCCGTCACGGTGGAGGCGCTTTTTCTGGCAAGGATCCTACTAAGGTTGACCGGTCGGCTGCCTATGCCGCCCGTTACGTAGCCAAGAACCTAGTCGCAGCCGGTCTCGCCGACCGCGCCGAGGTGTTGGTCTCCTACGCCATCGGCGTAGCAACCCCGATTTCGGTCGCGGTTGAGACCTTTGACACCAACAAGGTGGACAGCGAAAAGATCCATGAGCTGGTTGCCAAGCACTTTGACCTGCGTCCCGCAGCGATCATCCGTGACTTGGACCTCCGCCGCCCCATCTATCAGCCAACGGCTGCGTACGGCCACTTTGGTCGCGATGGCCTGAACCTGACTTGGGAAAAGACTGACAAAGCGTCTGTCTTGCGTAGCGAGGCTGGGCTTTAATATA
>CAJXEF010000031.1 GCA_913052545.1 uncultured Chloroflexota bacterium | reverse complement strand
GCCTGGCCTACTCCACCACACTTGGACTCGGATGACCCTGCTTTAGAGCTTCTTCGGGGAGTACTATCAGATGGCCTAAGTTCGCGTCTTTATAAAACCTTAGTTTACGAAAAGCAAATAGCGCAAAACGCGGGGGCACGTTTTCATGCATCCGAAGTGGCTGGTCAATTCGTAGTTGATGTTACAGCAGCAGAGGGGCATGACCTGGATGAGGTACAGGTGGCAACCGAGGAAGTACTATCGACTATCAGTTCTAATCCGCCGACAGATGAAGAAATAGATAGGGCTAAAAATCGTTTGGAAGCCCAACACTATCGCCAATTAACCCATATAGGCGGCTTTGGAGGTCGGGCGGATGATCTCAATCATTTTAATGTATTCGCTGGTGACCCCGGAATGATCAATACGAGTATTGACGATTATCTAAGCGTTACCCGGGAAGATATTCTTCGGGTTAACCGATCGGTATTAGACGAGAGGCAAGTGCGGTTACATGTGCTTCCCGAGAAAACCCTGACTGCATCCACGACTCAATTAGACCGTACCATGGTCCCTTCCCCTGCTAAGGAACCAGAATTCATGGCTCCAATACCCGAGGAGAAACAGATTCCGAACGGATTAAACATTTTGGTGTTGGAGAAACACGAGATGCCTGTTGTTTCATTTGGATTGGTGATTCCTTCCGGGACTATAACGGATCCGCCGAATAAACCTGGTCTAGCTGCGTTTACAGCACAGATGATATCTGAGGGTACTAGGGAGAAATCGAGCCAAGAAATAGCAGAGGCTTTTGAATTCATAGGAGCCCGACTTTCCGCTGAGGCCCGTAGAGAGATGACCTTGGTATCTACAGAAACTTTGACCAAACATTGGAAAAAAGCTCTAAAGCTTATGGCTGAAGTAGTACGATATCCATCATTCCCTCAGATCGAACTGGACAGGGTAAAGAAAGAACATTTAACTGACTTGAGGAGAGCGAAGGATGACTCAGGTTTCATTGCTGAACAAGTGATGCCAGGGTTGATTTTTGGGAATGATTCTAAATATGGTCACTCTTCTGTTGGTACCGAAAAATCGGTTTCAAGTTTTACCAAAGCTGACATAGAAAGTTATTTTAACAATTATTACGCTCCACAAAATGCAACACTGGTGGTTGCAGGAGATGTCAGTCTTAATGAAGCGCAATCAGAAATTTTATCAGTATTCGGCGATTGGACTAACGTTAATTCGGTAAAATCCGTGTACGAGGATCTTTCTCATAATAGTGAATCTCTAACTACTATTTACCTAGTTGATAAGCCCGGTGCAGCTCAGTCCGTTATCCGGGCTGGCCATACTACTATACCCAGAGCTGATCAAGATTATTTTAAGTTGGTACTTTTAAATTTTATATTTGGTGGTCAATTTTCGGCAAGGTTAAATCAAAATCTTAGACAGGATAAAGGTTACAGCTACGGCTTCCATTCAAGTATTTCTTGGTTTAGGGAGCCTTCCGCTTTCGTTGCTGGCGGTAGCGTACAGACCGAGGTTACTAAGGAGTCTGTACAAGAAATACTCAAGGAATTCTCTGATATACATGGTATGAGACCGGTAAGCTCTGAAGAACTGACTTCAGCCCAAAGTGGTATGTTGCAAGGCCTTCCGGCGGGATTTGAGAGACCGGGGCAGATTTTCGGTAGCATGGTTCAAATGGTGTTACATGATTTGCCGCGAGATTATTTTAGAACGGTCGGAAAAAAACTTTCGGATGTAAGCCTCGAAGAAGTTAATCTTTTTGGTAAAGCGCAGGTTCATCCTGACCAATTAACCATCTTGGTGGTTGGAGACCGAACTATAATAGAAAACGGTTTACATGAACTCGAATTACCTATAGTAGTATTAAATGATGAAGGAGAGGTTGCTGAGTAACATCACACCAATATCCTAGGATATTTCTGCAGTTAGATTCTAGGCCTTTCCTCCAGCAATACCGGAATGGTGATCCTTTCTCCATTCCGGTATAACCCTACTTGGATTGTTTCACCAGGGATGAAATTTTGGCGCATGTGTTTAGCCAATGTCTGGGTGGTTCCAATCTTATGGTCATTTAAAGATAGTATGATATCTCCTCGCCTGATCCCAGATTTGTGAGCGGGCCCATCTTTGAAGAGGTTTAATACCACTACACCTTCTCTGATTGGTAATCCCGCCTCTGCGGCCATTTGTGGGTTAAGGTCGTCTAGAAATGCACCTATCCAAGCCCATCTAACACGCCCTAATTCTACTAATTGCTGAGAGATCAAATTAGCTGTTTCAACGTTAATAGCGAAGCCAACACCTTCCACTAAAGTGCCGGCATCAGAAAAGCGCTGGACGGCTGTGTTAATTCCAACCAATTCTCCGGAAAGATTTAAGAGTGGGCCCCCACTACTTCCGGGGTTAATTACTGTATCTGTTTGGATCAGGTCGAAGAGGGTGATGCCGTTGGCGACTTCTAACGATCTTCCTAAAGCAGAAATAACGCCGACAGTGACGGTAGGGCCCCCAGGGAGGGCTAATGCGTTACCAATTGCGATAACCCAATCCCCAACCCGAGGACCATTGTCAACAGATAATGGCAAATAGGAGTAAGGTCCGTTGGGTAATTTGAGGACGGCAAGATCGGACATTGGGTCTGACCCTATTAAATTGGCCTTTTCTTGAGTTCCGTCCTCCATTGTTACTGTGATGATCTTGGATTTTTCGATGACATGATTATTAGTTAGTACTAATCCACTCGGCGCAAAAATGACTCCAGTTCCGCTTCCGAAAACCGGACGTACCATTCCATACCTGCTTCTTACTATTGTTTCGGAAACAATCGAAACCACAGATGGTCTTACTTTCTCAACAGTATTTGCTACGTTTAGGAGGCCAAACTCTAATGAATTAGATAAGTTCTGAGCCTTTATTTCATTAGGGTTGCCGTCAGGCGTTCGGTCGGGTTGGTTATCAGTGTGGATTTCGGCAGAAGGAGGTTGATTATCGGCTGGTGTCTCTAAAGAACTACACGATACTAATGAACCACAGATAGTGGCCACGATCAATAGAATATGAATGTAATGTTTGGTATTTGCCATGTTCGTAACTGGTGGAATGGATATTTTCCGGATAGCATGGGTTAAATTTGTTGGATAGCTGCCCGTTGTTTATTGAAAAGATATTCCATTCCTCGTGATGCCAAAGCCAATACTTCTGCTACCCGATGTCGGGGGAATGGTGCAGCTTCCGTGGCTCCTTGGAGTTCAACTAGCTCACCGTTCTCTGTTGAAACTATATTGAAGTCGACCTGAGCTTTAGAGTCTTCTTCATAGCACAAATCCAACATTAGTTCCCCGTCAACCAATCCAACACTAATTGCCGCCACGGGGACGCTTATTGGGCTCTCAAACAACAATCCTTCATCCAACAGAGTTCTGATGGCCTGGTACAAGGCCACGTAAGATCCTGTAATAGCTGCGGTCCTTGTACCGCCGTCTGCTTGGATAACGTCGCAATCTATGTGTACTGTCCGTTCTCCCAAGCTTTCCATATTAATTACGGATCTCAAAGATCGTCCAATAAGCCGTTGTATTTCTTGTGATCTCCCGCTATTGTGACCACGGTCTCGAGAGATACGAGTGTTAGTCGATCTTGGTAACATATTGTATTCTGCTGTTACCCAACCCTTACCTTGTCCTCGCATGAAGGGTGGCACCTGTTCTTCCACAGATGCGGCGCAAAGAACTTTGGTAGATCCGACCGCTATTAATGCAGAGCCTTCAGCAAATTTTTGGAAACTCGGATCTATTGTGGTTTCTCGCGGCTCGTCCCAAACGCGGCCATCAATCCGTAACGGTAATGTACTCACTTAAACACCTTTGTAACCTCGATTAAGTTTAACCAAATCCCAACCTTAATCGATTTTTTATTTAGCTCTATACTTTTGGCTAGAACTTGGACAAGATTAGTTCCCACTGGCATAATCGTCAATAATTAGCTTGGATTTTATTAGACGTAGTCAGATCCTAGTTTAAATAACTTTTGTACGGGAGTTAGAGATGGCGATAGGAGACAGTGAATGGTTGGAGCAAACTCAGGAACCCCCTTTGGACCCCGATTTACCTATATGTGATCCCCACCATCATTTATGGGTTCATCGTCCTGAGCCACTAGCCTACCAACAGTATTTATTGCCCGAATTAATGGCTGATTTAACAAGTGGCCATAACGTGTTATCTACCGTTTTCATAGAAGTCAGTGCTGAATATCGGACTGATGGTCCAGATGAAATGCGGTCAGTTGGTGAGGTAGAGTTTGTTGATAAATTAGTGAGTGCAGGTCAGGTAGGGTCTCCTAGAGCGGCCGCAGCCATAATAGGCAAGGCAGATCTGAAATTGGGTAACAGTGTGCGTCCGGTATTGGAAGCCTTAGCATCTGCGAGTCCCGATCGATTCAGAGGTATCAGACACTCTGTTGGGTGGGATGCTAACCCAGAAATTCTTGATAGGGAAATCCAAGGAGCTCTTTCTACGCAATCTTATCGTGATGGGGCTCGGCAATTATCAGATATGGGGTTTATTTTAGAAAATTCCCTTTATTTCCCACAACTTGGAGAACTGGCTGATTTCGCTACAGCAATACCTGACCTTACTATCGTTGTGAATCATATCGGTGGACTTTTACGGATCGGACCATATGCGAACAAAGATGATGAAGTACTGGAAGAATGGCGTCGAGGGATTGCTACTTTATCTAATTGTTCCAACGTGGTTATGAAATTAGGTGGAGTAGGGCAAGCTCGTTACGGGTTTGATTGGTCTCAACGTTCTCAACCTGTTGGATCTGAAGAATTATCCGTGTCCCTCAAACCGTTAATGGAATATTGTATAGAACAATTCGGGGTGGAAAGGTGCATGTTTGAAAGCAATTTCCCGGTCGATAAAGTCTCATACTCGTATAACGTCGTGTATAACGCTTTTAAACGACTTTCAATGGGTTATTCATCTTCTGAACGTGCTGCTTTGTTCCACGATAACGCGGTCAGAATTTATTCAATCGCCGAATAATTGAAGCACTTAGTTTAGTCGTAGGAGGAGGGATTTATATGACTCTGAATCCTTTTACCATAACCATTCCGGAATCAGTTCTGCTTGATCTAAGACAAAGGCTGAATAATGTACGCTGGCCTGACGAGCTCCCAGGAGTATCCTGGGACTACGGTAGCAATTTAGATTATCTAAAAGAATTAGTCAGGTATTGGGCTACTGAATTTGATTGGCGTGCCCAAGAGAGGAAGTTAAATACCTTTCAACAATTTAAATCTCAAGTTGAAGGACTAAATATTCATTTTATTTATGAGAAAGGGAAAGGGCCTAATCCTTTACCCATACTTATCACCCATGGATGGCCTAGCACATTTTATGAAATGCATAAAATCATACCCCTGCTATCAGATCCCGCCTCCTATGGAGGAGATCCTTCGGATGCCTTCGATGTAGTCGCTCCTTCACTTCCGGGTTTCGGATTCTCCGATTCGGCCCCACGTCCAGGGATGGACGTGGGGAAGGTCTCTGGCATGTGGAACCAACTCATGACGCTAAACTTAGGGTATAAGCAATACGGAGCACATGGGGGCGATTTAGGAGCTGGCGTCACCTCTTGGTTAGGAAAGAATCACTCTGATAACTTGATCGCCATACATCTGACATCCGTGACCCGACCTTTACCTTATTTAGGAGAAGGCTCCCGGCCATTAAGCAAAGCTGAGCAAAGTCTTATAGATAAGCGGCTAAAGTGGAATCGGGAAGAGGGAGGTTATAGTCATATTCAAGGGACTAAACCACAGACACTGTCCTATGGCTTGAATGATTCCCCTGTTGGATTAGCAGCTTGGATAGTTGAAAAATATCGGGCGTGGAGTGATTGTGGGGGTGACGTAGAACGAAAATTTACAAAGGACGAACTATTAACAAATATAACTATATATTGGGTAACACAAACTATAGGATCCTCGGTCAGGATGTATTTGGAAAATCAAGATAATCCGTGGGAATTAGGTAAGGAAGATCAAATCCCTACCCCCGTAGGAATAGCAGTATTCCCTGCTGAAATTAGTGTGCCTCCTCGTGAATGGGCCGAAAGATCGTATAAAGTCTCCCGCTGGACCGAAATGGATAGAGGTGGTCATTTCGCTGCGTTGGAAGAACCTGATTTATTGGTAGAGGATATAAGAGATTTTTACAGGTCGTACCGATGATTGGTCATATATCGGAATTCGATTGGCGGGTGGCCTGTGTCTAAATTTGATCAAATAAAATGGGATGAGATATATTCTCGTCAAACATGCTTATCAGTTGACCCGCCGGCGTGGTTGGAAGAGTTTCGTACTTGGCTGATACCTGATGGACTTGGTTTAGATATCGCCTCAGGGAGCGGACGCATAGCTTTATGGTTGGCTGGTTTGGGATTGAATGTGACAGCCATAGATATATCTGAGGTAGCCCTCAGCTTAGCCAGCGCAAATGCCGAAAAACGTGGATTTACCATTGAAACAATGGTAATAGATTTGGATGAATTGATTCTTCCTGTCGGGGGATTTGACGTTATAACTTGCTTCCATTACTGGCAGCCGGATTTGTTTACTATAATCTGTGACAGTTTAAGACCGGGTGGTATTTTCATGGCAGAGATTTTCACAGAGCCTAATTTAGAGAGACATGAACACCCAAGGGCTCAATATTTGGCTGAAACTGGGAAACTCAAAAGAGTTTGCGATTCACTCCAAATTATTGGTTACGAAGAAGGGTGGCTAGGTGAGAATTCCTTGGCTAGGCTAGTAGCTAGAAAACATAAATTTCCCTCAGATTCGGGATGACTAAGTAAGAATCTTGGGCTACGCGGTAGGTTGCGCACAAACGATGGGAGTCAATTTTTGAATATTTCTCACTTCAGGCCAGTTCATACATTAGCATTCGACATATTTGGTACGGTACTTGATTTGTCTGGCAGTTTGATTCCTCCAATAGAAAACCTTTTAAAAAAACACAACGTAGTAATTCAATCTGATACCTTTTGGAATCAATGGAGAGCTCGCCAACGTATTGAACAGTATCAGGACAATATATTGATGCTCGGACATAGCGGTTATTTAGAGACTTGTCGTAGGGCTCTCGTCTATTGCCTGGATATGAATGAAATAGAATATGCTTCTGGTGAGATCGAATTACTCATGGAAGAATATCAAGGGCTTCAGGCATTTCCGGATGCTGTTGAAGGGCTGAGGAGGCTATCAGAGAAATTTAAGCTCGTAGCCTTATCTAACGGTGGGCAAGGATATCTGGAACACCTGGCCAGAAACAATATAAAGATCCATTTTTCAGACATCATTTCAGTTGAAATTGTTGGTATGTTTAAACCTCATCCATCTGTGTACCGTGCAGCGGCTCAGAAATTGCAACTGGAACCCGGACAGATAATGATGGTGGCGGCCCATTCGTTCGATGTCATAGGTGCTCGAGCCTGTGGATTTAGAGCAGCGTACGTCAATAGGTACAATTTACCCATGGGTTGCACGGACTATCTACCAGAAATTTCAGTTTCTGATTTCAACCAGCTAGCTCAGTCTTTAATAGGGTAATCCCCCTGAATGCTGTGTTGAGGTAATTGAATTTGAAGCAAAGCTATCGAAATCCAATATTTTATGGGGATAAATTACAGGAGTAGAGTTGACATGGTTCTACCGGATTTTACAGAATTAGATAAAGATGAGATTTCCAGGAACTCCTTTTTCCCTCGTGAAACTCTGAAACCTGTGCCTGATGGAGCAGAACTGCATCTAGTTGATGTTGAAGATGAGGTTAGTCTTTCGTGTCGGTTTTTTCCTGTTGATAAATCTAGCCCGACAATTTTATTTTTTTATGGAAATGGGGAAACATCAGCTGATTACGATGAGATTGCACCTATTTATAATCGTATAGGTGTGAATTTCTTTATTTCGGACTACAGGGGATATGGGAATAGCGGGGGATCGCCAAATTATACGACAATGCTTTCTGATTCCACCAAAGTATTGCGGGGCTTAACTCAATTATTGAAGGATCAGGGGTATTTGAGTGACATCTATGTGATGGGCAGGTCGATGGGGAGACACTCCGCTTTTGACCTCGCGGCTAATGTGGACTCTGATTTAAAGGGACTGATTATAGAGAGTGGTAGACCATCTCTGGGTCAATTTATTTACGGATTGGTTCCTCCAAAAATGGAGCAATTCGAAGAAGCTTATAAGTCTAAAGTTCGCTCTATTAAGATACCGGTTTTGGTTATACATGGTGAAGTGGATACTTTGGCTCCAGTTAACGACGCACATGATATGTTTGAAAGTTTTCAAAATGAAAATAAACATATTCTCGTAATCAGGGGAGCAGGACACAATAACTTAATGCATGTGGGGCTAGAAGAATATTTCGAGGCCGTCAGGACTTTCGTTTGGAATGCAACAAGGGTATAAGCGTCTAAAACTCGCTGGTAATATCCTGTTATCAGTAGGCCAATGGGGTTTACAGTGGAATAACTTGTCCCTAGGCCCATATGGATATTATAATCAGGCTCAACCGATGGCAAAAGAGGTATCATTGTGACTACAGGGCAATCCAATTCCGGATCAGTCGAACTACAAGCCTTTTTCAGAGGTGACTACGTCCTATTGAAGGATGCTAACGTAAATATTATGACTCACGCCTTACATTACGGTACCGGTGTATTCGAAGGCATTAGAGGAAATTGGAACGAGGAAAAAGGGGTAGTTAATATATTTCGCCTCAGGGAACATTATGAGAGATTGCTCCGTGGGTGTCGCCTACTCATGTTGGATATCCCTTACACGGCTGACCAGTTGTGTGAGATCACAGTTGAGTTAGTAGAGAGAAACGCACACCAGCAGGATATCTATATAAGGCCTCTTGCCTACAAGAGCGCAGAATTAGTTGCTAACTTGAAATTGCAGGATTTAGCCAGCGATTTTACACTAATTACTGTACCATTCGGTAACTATTTGGGATCAGATACGTTACGTTGTTGTACTTCTTCATGGAGACGTGTTGACGACCCGATGATTCCAGCTAGACTAAAGATCTCCGGCATTTATGTTAATAGCATTCTGGCTAAAACTGAGGCAACGCTATCCGGCTTTGACGAAGCTATTATTCTCAACCATGATGGACACGTATGTGAAGGATCGGGGGAAAACATCTTTGTAATCGCTGATGGGAAGATGATAACTCCTTCGTTAGAAGACAATGTCCTGCCGGGAATTACACGAGATACGGTAATACAATTAGCACATGGTGAACTAGGTTTGGACCTAATCGAACGGTCGATTGACCGGAGTGAATTGTACTTAGCTGACGAAGTATTACTTAGCGGGACCGCTGCTCATTTAACACCCGTAGTGGAACTAGATAGTCGACCAATAGGGGATGGAAAGCCGGGTCCCATCTCGACCAAATTGCAGGAAATGTATTTTGAAATTGTGGTTGGTCGCAATCCTAAATATATGCATTGGTGTACTCAAGCCTCTCCTAGGCTAGTTACTGTATAGGCCTTAGAAGAGGAATCCGTATGTACGATAGAGCCTTTTTAAAAAGGGCGGATCGCCGCGCTTATGAGTGTATGGTTAACCCATATTACCAACAAGAACAGTATGTTTTGTTATGGAATCAATAATAATCTGGTCCTTAGGGCTAGTATTTGCGTATTTACTAGGTAGCATACCAACTGCTTATCTGGTCGTCCGTTACCGGAAAGGTCTTGATATCCGCAAGATGGGTGATGGTAACTCTGGCGCAGCCAACGTGGCAAGGATCATGGGAGCTAAAACTGGAATATTCGTGGGAATTATCGATATCTTCAAAGGATCGATTACTTTAGCTTTAGTGGTTTGGTTGCTGGGATCAGGTATTGGTATGGTAGGGGGCATGCTTGCCATAATTGGACATAACTGGCCTGTATATCTACTTGGTAGAGGTGGTAGAGGGGTCGCGGTTGGAATAGGTGTCCTACTGGCTCTCCTTCCATATTTAGCTTTTCCTATCGCTATGGTTGGACTACTAATATTAGCCATAACTAGAAAAGCAAGATTGGCTATAGCGTTTTTTTTCATTACGTTGCCTTTCTTGATTTGTTTTATAGGTAATTATTCGTTAGTTTATATAGGGTATTCTTTCTTAATTCCGGTGCTGGTAGGGGTCAGTCACTTCATAAGTGTTAGATACACAGCAAGAGAATCTACTGGAACCGTTTGACCTCAGCTTATCTATTAAAACCTTAGAAGGACAGTGTTTCTTCAGGTTAACCCGATGTGAGTCCTACGATACCTGTAATTATTAAACTAATTGAAACTCCCTTGATTAACAGAGTTTGTTTTGTTAATTTATCATCCATTAATTTCCACTGCGACGTACTTAAGAATGTTGAAATTATAAATACGAACAATGGTCTTGTACTCAGTACTGCTGATACCAAAGAGATTGGGCCGAGGTCACTCGCGAGTAGCCCCAATATGATTGCGATGATAGGGAGAACCCCCTCACCAAATATCATTAGCAACAGGGTGTTCTTTTTGCGAAGTGATAGGAAAAGGTTTTTCCATACTCTGGGTAATGCAAACGCGGTGAATACAAAGACTACTCCAAGTTGCTGGAGTAGAAATACTTCCCATATGTCTAGGTATCCCAGAGCGTATTTTGCTGAAAAAAACCCTGTGCCAAGACCTATAGAACTTATTAATAATACAGGCATACTACGAGACGGTAAAAATAGCCGATGGTCTACAAATTTTCTTAGGGAGATTAAGATAGTACCAATTATTACTATGACTATTGAAACCCACTGCACAACATTGAGGGTCTCATCCAAAAAAATTATTGCCAGTATGGCTACAGCTATAGGGTTAGTTTGTGTTATAGCTATAGCCCGTGTAGCTTCATCTGATTTAAGACCTATAAACATCGCGGCTAATCCAATTCCTATAGAAATGCCGGATGCAAACGCCATTATCAAAGATTCAGTTGGAACGTGTCTGGGGATACCTGCAAACAATATTATGGGGAGACAATAGCCAGTGAGTACTAGGGCTATCCAAAGGTATAGTACTGACACTCCCTGTAAATGGTGGTCTAATAGTCGCTTATCGATAATAGTAACTACGGCGAAGAGAGCTGAACTGCATAAAGCTACTATTATCCACATATATTGTTATATTCCGGATCATTAGGCTGTCAATAATGTTGTCATATATATAGGCAGTATCGCAAGGTTTAGATATCTTAAAGCCCGGTTATCAAGTTAAATAGAACAAGATTGACCTTTAAATTATAATTTTGTTATCTGAACCGATTGGAGGATTTTATGGGTTGGTCTCGACACCACAAAACCGGGCTTATCCATTATGCTCCGCAGCATAGTTTCCGCGGATATACGTTATTGACTACCAACCGAGGCGGCACACATGCTAATTTGATAGATATGGAAGGTAAAGTATGCCACCGATGGCAGGCTCCTGAGGGGATAAATTACGCATATCTCCTTGCCAATGGTAATCTTTTACTGAGGACGGCTTCCAATGGCAGGGCAACCGAAGGTCATCCTGCTCTTCCAGGTGCCGTTGCAGATGCAGTTCTCGAGTTAGATTGGGACAGTAATGTTGTCTGGGAAACTAGGCTGCCGTTGTTACATCACGATTTTGAGAGGTTACCTAACGGCAACACTTTGTTGTTATGCTGGGAACCTATGCCTGCTGAGTTGACACCCAAGGTACTTGGAGGGTTTTCAGTGGCTGATGACCCGTGTCAAATGTTGGGAGACGTAGTAAAGGAAATTTCCTCCAGTGGCGCATTAGTTTACGAGTGGAAATCTTGGGAATATCTGGATCTGGAGGAAGACATTATATGTCCGCTCGAGGGCCGTAAGGAATTTACACATCAGAATGCACTGAGTGTTACGGAAGATGGTGATTTATTAGTCAGTTATCGTCAAACCAGTACTATTGGAATAGTAGATAAGTCGACTGGAGTTTTTAAATGGAAATGGGGACCAGGCTTTCTTTCTCATCAGCATAATCCTACTTATTTAGACAATGGAAATGTACTGGTGTTTGATAACGGGCCACACAGACGGGGAGTTAGCTATTCTCGAATAATAGAAATCAACCCATCTGACGATGAAATAATGTGGGAGTATTTAGGAGATCCTCCTATTTCATTTTTTAGTTACCATATTAGTGGATGCGAGAGGTTGTCTAACGGTAACACTTTAATTACAGAAGGTGCCCCTGGGAGGATTTTTGAGATAACTCGAGGCAAGGAGATTGTATGGGAATATATCAATCCCTTCACCTCAGAGAAGGGGTCAGATGCTTCAGCTAGCCCAGGGATTTACCCTAACGCAGTTTTTCGAGCTCACAGATATTCTCCGGATTATTCAGGTTTAGAAGGAAGGGATTTGGACCCAGATAGATACCGGCTACTTAATTCGCTTTATTTTTAACAAATTCCTTAATGGTGGCTAAGTGTTACACATTTAGTATTCGTAAATCCCGCAGTGTATAATGGCCCGTGACTGTCACCGATCTTAGGTAATCTTAGGAGGCCTAAATAATGGGTAAATTGGATGGTAAAGTTGCTTTAATCACAGGGTCCGGTCGTAATATTGGACGGTCAACTGCGTTGAAATTGGCGAGTGAAGGCGCCAATATAGTAGTCAACGCGAGGAGCAATCAAGAAGAAGCGGATGCTGTCGCCGACGAAGTTAGGAGGCTAGGAGTCAAAGCTTTACCCGTTTTAGCGGATGTCGCGGTCAAAGAACAGGTTGACTCTATGGTTTCCATGGCTATAGCAGAATTTGGTAGGGTGGATATCCTGATTAACAACGCAGCTATACGGCCTCATAAACCCTTTATTGAAGTAACTTTAGAAGACTGGGAAGAAGTAAGAGGCGTAGTTTTAGATGGCGCATTTTACTGTACTAAGGCAGTAATACAGTCAATGGTCCAAAACAATTATGGTAGGATTTTGTTCTTTACGGGTGGTGGTGCTTTTGCTGGGCCAGCAGAACGAGGACACGTTTCAGCGGCAAAAATGGGGTTAATAGGGATGGCTCGTTCCCTAGCGTCCGAATTTGCTCCTAATAACATTCGGGTAAA
This sequence comes from uncultured Chloroflexota bacterium, assembly GCA_913052545.1. The sequence goes on along the minus strand of CAJXEF010000031.1, from coordinate 2,223 downwards.
CGTAGTTTCACCTGGGAGTATAGATACCTCTAGGGCTCACCCGGAATGGTATCCTGGAGGCCACGTACCAAACACGGACGGAATTCCGATGGGACGTCAGGGCACTCCGGATGAAATAGCCTCGGCATGCCTTTTCTTGGTCACTGATGACGGAGGATTTGTTACCGGTCAGACCCTTCATGTTAATGGAGGTTCACAGTACCACTAAGGGTTGTTTCACAGGGATGTTGAAGCACTAAGTGACGGTAAGTCACTTAGTCGCCAGCATGGAACCAACTGGACTTACCTCTTCAATCTCGAAGTTGAAACTCCTTGAGGTCGGTGGCCACTGATAATTGCGCTTCTGTTAGGTCTTGAATTTCTGCTATAGTCCAGCCAGGTGCGTGTTCTTTTAGCTCGAAACCCTGATCTTTTATTAAAAATAAGCCTAAATCCGTCGCAACCATAGTTACTGCACCCGGGGCTGTTATTGGCAATTGGCATCGCTTCAGCATTCGGGGATTACCATCTCTAGTAGTATGCTCCATGGCTATGAAGACTCGCTTAGCACAAGCTGCCAAATCCATGGCACCGCCGATCCCGCCACCTTTCCGGGTCGGGATACGCCAGTTGGCGAAGTCTCCGTTTTCAGATACTTCATAGGCACCCATTACTGTGACGTCTACCATTCCCTTACGTATTAGTGCGAAAGAATCCGCGTGGTGGACAATGGCCATACCGGGCATTTGTGTAACGTTTTGTCCGCCGGCATTAACCAAATGTCTATCTTCATGGCCTTCAGGCGATAACGGTCCGTATCCAATCACCCCATTTTCAGAATGAAAGATTATCTCTTTACTTTCGTCTATGTAGTTTGAACAGAGTGTTGGCATGCCGACCCCTAAATTTACGATCCAGTCGTTCTGGAATTCCATCGCTAGCCTGTCACACATGGCTTGTCGCTCTATTCTCGGTTTGTCGGGCATACTGACCTCCACTGTTGTTGATGGGGCACGACGTTATAATTCATTGAATTAGTCGGAGAATTAGTTGGGTTTAATACCATAAGCCATCTACTGGAATTTTCACTAACCTGTCGACGTACACCCCCGGCACGTGGATATGGTCTGCTTCTAATTCGCCTGGTTCTACTATAGCGTCCTCGACTTCAACAACAGTAATGTCCGCTGCCATGGCCATAACCGGGTTAAAGTTTCGCTGCGTGAGGCGGAATTGAAGGTTCCCGAATGTGTCCGCCCTCCAGGCGCGAATGAACGCGAATTCGGCCGGCAACGGAAATTCTAAAACGTAGGTTCTACCATTAATTTCACGGTGTTCCTTGTTTTCTGCCAATTCGGTGCCAACGCTTGCAGGGGTATAGAAAGCCCCAATTCCGGACGCGGCAGCCCTCATTCGTTCTGCCAAAGTACCTTGCGGAACCAATTCTGCCTCTATTTCACCATCATTGTACATTTTGACAAAGGGAGTTATCTGTGAAGGATGAGTAGGTGCCGTAAAAGCACAGGTCATTTTTTTAACTTGCCCAGCCTGTATTAAAGTGCCGACATCCACTTTGTCATCCATACTACCGGAATTGTTAGAAATTCCAGAAAGATTCTTGGCTCCTTGACGATGTAATGCTGCCAGCAGATTACGAGGTATACCAACGCCTCCAAAGCCAGGTGACATGAATGTAATTCCGTCTGGGACGTCAGCTACTGCGGTATCAAAATCTGGGTACACCTTGTTTTTCATTGGGTTTAATCTCCTCACCACAATATGGCTTAATACTACCTTAGGCTGGGTTAAGTCGCTAGTGTTTAACTTGCTGTGCTAGAGTTTTATAAAGATATAATCCGAAACCAACTGGTACCATACGAATATAGCCATAGGCTTTATTTTGCCTATATAACTATATTCGCAACTGTTGGATCATAACTCGAATATAAATCGTATCTATAAAGGGTTTAATTGAATTTTTACGGAATCCTCTATTCTAAATCTTTTAACCAATACTGATCTCTATCTAAAATTGCCTGTCATCAATTTGCAATTAGCTGATCTCAGGTATATATTGGCTTACGGTAAAGGTTAGGTTAAACGGAATAATACCGTATTTCAGCAAATATGACTTGTATAAAGCCGGATTCGGTCGGCCTGCCTGAGATACTGAATACAATTAGCGACTCAAGGAGGTCAGCCCGTGGCATTATCCGATAAAACATTAGTATGCGCAGATTGCGG
>CAJXEF010000030.1 GCA_913052545.1 uncultured Chloroflexota bacterium | reverse complement strand
GAGTAAAAGCAGGGTCTACGATTTGAGGATCTAGCCGTCTACCTATAGTACTTTCGACCCATGCGTTGATTCCTTCTTTTTCGATTAGGTCGGCGCTTTCAGCATGATGGGGGTCGTTAAAACTGGTAGGCGATGTACAAGCTGTTAAGGAAAGAAGTCTATCCTGATGTTCCGTGGCGAATTTCATTGAAATAGATCCGCCTACTGTTTCTCCAATAAGATGGAATCGGTTGAGGTCTAGTTTATTGACCAGATCTAAAAGATCGTTTGCAAAGTTCTCTACTGTCCAGGGATATCCGGGATCGGGCACATCGGATTGACCCATGCCACGCATATCGAACCTTATGACCCGGTATTTTCTGGCTAGTATAGGAATCCATCCATACCAAAGAGAGTGATTTTTGGCCATGCCGTGATGGAGGACGATGGTCTCTGGAGTGGTCCAAGGATCAGTAAAGTCGTCTATTGTGTAGAAAAGTTCCATACCGTCATTCAATTGAATTTTCATATCTTCCCCTACCAAAAATATTTATGGCCGACAGTTGGATGGCCATAGGTCAGTCAACGTTGGACATAATGTCACTCGCGAACCAGTCGAGTCGTTCTAACGCTTGGTTCAGGTCGTCGCCCCGGATATCGAATATTATATGGGTCGTTCCAATGTCCGAATAGATTTGGATGTCTTGTAAGACCTCTTCATTTGTTCCAGAAAACCTACGTCTCTGTGCGTCGAAAGAGTTGGACGAATCATATAAAGGTGTTTTCATTGCTATATCCAACTCATTTGGATTTCTACCAGACGATTCGGCGAAATTGTGAAGAATTTGGATATTTGCAGCCAGTTCTTCGGGTTCAAGCGGTACAGCCGGTATGGCTCCCACAGGATGCCACCCATTACCCAACTGTGCTGCTCTACGTATTGCTGCCTTACTTTGACCGCCTACCCAGATAGGAGGATGCGGGGTTTGAAGGGGCTTGGGTAAGAACTGTATATTAGAGAATTGACAGTACTTTCCGTTAAAGGTTGGGTTATCGCTACTCCATAATTCTTTGAAGGCTCGCAAATATTCATCAGTTGCTGCCCCCCGCTCTGAAAAAGGTGGGGCGTCTAATGCAGAAAATTCTTCTTCCATCCAACCTACTCCTACTCCTAAAGTCAGTCTTCCTTCCGAAAGAACGTCAAGAGTCGCAAGTATCTTGGCTGCTAGTAACGGAGGGCGATAAGGGACGATCATGACACTAGGTACTAGACGGATGCTTTTTGTAACTCCCGCGAGATAAGTTAATAACGTCAATTGTTCAAAATATTCTCCGCTTCCAGCGCCGTGGAATTCGCCCCCGATTGTATAGGGATAAGGAGATTCGATTTGTTTAGGGACCAGTATGTGGTCTCCTGCTACCATACAATAGAATCCTAGCTCATCACCTAGTTGAGCTATGGCTTTCAGAGGTTCGGGCCGGGCTGTAGGCCCATGATTCGGTAGATAAAAACCGAAATGCATATGTCACCTCTACACATATATTATTTGTTTTAGGGAGTCAACGAGGTTAATATTAGCCCCTATAATGGGATGAGTTCAACTGCAGGTTCACAATGACTATGTTAGTGATACATTAATACCTAGGCAACCACTGTTATTTCCGATAAACAGATTTGAAAGGACTGTGAAATTTATGACTATTACTCTTGAAGAAGCAAATAGGATCATCCAAGGAGCTTTAGCTCAAGCAGCAGAATTTAATATCCAGGTTAGTGCAGCAGTTTGTGATGCTGGCGGCAGGTTAATTGCGCTGAGCAGAATGGATAATGCTATATGGGCCAGTGCGTATGGTTCCCAGGGAAAGGCCGTGGCCTCTGCGGCTTTTGGTAGGCCAAGTGGAGAATTAACCGAACGAGCGGATCAGCCAACCCCTCGAGGAATTGCGGCAGCTGAAGGGGGTCACATGATAATGGGTCAGGGCGCAGTTCCGATTATCAGAAATGGTGTAATTGAAGGAGCCTGTGGAGTCGGGGGTGGTACGAGTCAACAGGATGAAGATTGTGCTAAAGCTGGACTGGCCAAACTCTAGTGTATCAGAGCTAGTACTGCTGCAGGCGAGCCACTTCCTCCCCTCAATTTTAAGGTTCCAATGATTAATGTGAATCCAGTTGGTGGGAGTTGATGTAAATTGGTCAAATTGGCAAGTACTATGCGTGGTTCTTCTAGCATGAGCTTGCTGACACTGAACGTGTTATCTTCACCAGGATCGATACCGTGGGTATCGATCCCTAACCCGTGAATCTTGCGGCTATCCAATAAAAAATGCGTTGCTTCTAAGCTAAACCCGGGGAAATGAAGTTGCCTCTTGGCATTTTGTCCGAGATATTTCTCTGGATTGTTCCATTTTTGGCTCCAGCCGGTAAGTGCTAATACTATACAACCTTCAGAGATGGGTCCGTATTTTCGTTCCCAGTTAACCAAATCCGAGATGGATATCCTGTAGTCAGGGTTAGAGGAAGTTTTACGTCTAATGTCTACTGTTATTCCCGGAGCAATGAGTGATTCCGCAGGCAATTCATCTATAGACCTACCACTGGGATGAAAGGTGATTGGAGCGGTTATATGCGTACCGGTGTGTTCCCCAATGGAAATCTTCCTAAGGTAAAAACTGTCGATCTCTCCATCGGCAATGGTGGTAAATTCTGTTGGTGGATCGCCCGGCCAACGGGGCATATCTAGGTCAATGACGTGACTCAAATCGATCAAATGTGAGTAACGTAATAGGTCGAAAACTGGATCGCTGATGTTTTTTCGTAATTCAGTCAAGGCATTTTGTGATAACAGATGTGTGCCCTATTTTAACATCTATTTTAATGCACTAATTTATAGACTAAGGGTACTTGCCGGAAGGTTTACTTTTCCCTCGGAAAAGTGAGTGTTAAACTTAAGACATAAGATTGCTCGATGGTTACCTATGTTCATTCTTATTTAATTTTGTAGATGACCCTGTTTTTAGGAATCGTGAATCTACAATACCAAAGGGTTCGTTAGGCATGGTAGATCCGACTCCTCCACCAGAAGAATTAAAGCCATGGTATTATCAGGATTGGTTTATATTTCCCACCGTGATATTTTGGCCACTTTGGGCTGTTCTGATCATTCGCTCGCCTTGGCATAACGGATTGATCTCCGGCGCTGTTGCCTGGGCTATGTTAATTGTTGGGACTTATTGGATCATATGGGAGCAGCTTGTTAAATTGGGGCGATTATATGAGTTGGTAATAGTCTTAATAATTCCCGGTGTCTTGTTGACTTTATTCACTCAGTTTCATTGGATCCGATATCGTACTTACTTGCGTGCGACTTTGGTTAATGGGGCTAACAGGCAAAATCAATCTACCGCTAGTCAAACTCCAAGCCGTGCGAGAACAAGAGGGAAGCGACGTAAACGGACCGGACAAAAATAGTGATCAACTTCCAAATCTATAGGTTGTTGGCTACTAAATTCTAAATGTAACTTTAAAAAGGAGAATGCTGTCGATGACAGGTGTGGATACAGATTGCAAGAGAGCTATGGTGGTTGTAGCTCATGCGGATGATGCGGAATGGGGTTGTGCAGGTACTGTTGCCCAGTGGTGCAACAGTGGATGGGAAGTAGTTTATGTCTTATGTACAGATGGGAGTAAAGGTACGGAAAATCCCGACCTAACCAGTGAGGAATTGGTTATTATTCGGAAAAAAGAGCAATTAGATGCCGGGAAATTGTTAGGGTTGCATAAAGTTGTGTTTCTGGATTATGAGGATTCTATGTTGGAACCGAGTTTAGACCTTAGGCGTGACATCGTTAGACAAATAAGGTTCTATAAACCTGACATTTTAATTTGTCTAAGCCCTGTACGCCGGTTGGACGGTAGTAGTTACTTCGGGCACCCGGATCATCTAGCATCGGGGGAGGCCACTCTGTCGGCCGTGTTCCCTTCAGCTAGAGACCGTTTGACTTATCCGGAACTGTTAGAAGAAGGTCTCGAGCCCCATAAAGTGTCTGAGGTTTGGATAATGGGACATGATGATGATGACAAATTCGTTGATGTTACTGATTGTATTGAAATTGCCGTATCTGCCTTAAAGTCTCATTCCAGCCAGATTGCGGACGAGGATGTGGGTAAACAGTTAATTGATTGGAGATATCGAATCGGTCAAAAAGTAGGATTTACCTATGCAGAATCTTTTAAGCGGTTCTTGATGGATTGACCTTAGGGTTAGGATATTCGAAAAGACTTTGGCCCTTTTGCTTAACGGTCAGTTAAATTATATTTCGAGCGCTTTCGCCGTGTCGATGTTTAGCCATCAGCTCGAAGTTGTTTTCTATATTCATGTAACGGATCCCAAAACATCACTAGGAAATGGGTGAGTTAGCTGTTGTTTATCATGTTACATCTTGCCGACTTTGACTCCAGTAGGTTATTGGTAAATGGCGCTTCTTGGATATTAATGGATTAATCGGATAGAGATAGTTATGGTAGAATTGCCACCATTCAAAGAGGAACTAGGTGAGAGACGATATGATCGATCAGATAGAGATGATGCGTTTAATCGAGAATCTTCGGGGTGATGCGATAGTGGTGCCTGCTATGCGTGCCAACGTGGGTTGGTCTCAAGTCTCCAATAATATTGATAGGGATGTACCAGCTAGTGGCGCCATGGGAAAAACTTGCTCCTTTGCACTCGGATTGGCTCTAGCACGGCCAGAGACCAAGATTATAGTATTTGATGGAGACGGTAGCCTTTTAATGAATTTAGGCGCTCTTGTTACCACGGCAACGAAGGCTCCTAAGAATTTTTATCATTTTGTTATGGATAATGGAGTGTACGCTACTACCGGAGGCCAAGAGGTTCCGGGAGCCGGCACTACTGACTACGCCGAAATGGGGAGATCGGCCGGATATGTACATTCGCATCAATTCGATAATTTAGAAGACTTTGCTACCCAAGTCTCAGATATTATGAACGAGGAAGGTCCGGTCTTGGTAGCTTGTAAAATAATCCCGAACATCCGGTACTCTGAGGAACGGGCAGCATCCAGTGGTCCGGTTACTCGTCGGACTCCTGAGGCAATTGAGACGTTAATAGAAGAATTCAGATCATCACGTTAGTTCCAGTGTAGTGCAAAAAATGTAGGTCGGAATATCAACCCAAGCGTACACCTTACGGGAAAAGAAAGGTCATGGTAAAAAGGAACTTGTCATGAAAATTAGCAAAGCTACAACCCGAGTTCTCCAAACCCCTGCGGATAACCCGTTGGTAGTGGGAATCCCTCAAGAGGGTACTAGGGAGTTCGTTACTTTGGAACTGGATACTGATGAAGGTATTCAGGGAATAGGCGTTACTTTTTTTGGGGGGGCTCTAACCCAGGCTCTTAAGCAATCTGTAGATGATCTTTGCAATTTAATTATTGGAGAAGATCCACATCCAGTTGAATCTATTTCAGAAAGATTGAAGTTTATTTCGGGCTCTGCAGGCCCTGAAGGGATTTTCACCTTAGCCCTTTCTGCTGTAGATATGGCACTTTGGGATATCAAAGGTAAGGCACTCGGACAATCTGTTTGCTCTTTGCTTGGAGGTTACCGGGATAGAGCTCCGACATATGCGAGTGGAGCTTTAATGCGACCGATGAACCTAGAATATTTAGCAGAAGCGGGGCCCAGACTGGTCGAGTCAGGGTTTAAACAAATGAAGACTCAAATGGGTGCGGAAGATACCCCGGAAAAGGAAGTCTCTCGTATTAGGGTCCTACGGGAAGCTATTGGTGATGACATAGATTTGATGTGCGATGTAAACCAGCTTTGGAATGTTAATCAAGCTATCGATATTGGGCAACGAGTCGAACAGTATCATCTTTTTTGGTTGGAAGACGTAGTTGCCAGGGATGATTATCAAGGACTTGCCCGCGTGGCAGATTCTTTGAACACCCCTATTGCCGCAGGAGAATATGTCTACGGAATTCGGCCTTTTAGACACATGCTAGAGGCCAGATCGGTTGACATAGTAATGATAGATCTTCTCCGGGTAGGTGGTATTACACAATTTAGAAAAGTTGCAGGTATGGCAGAGGCCTTTAATATTCCGGTAGTAAGTCACTTGATTCCAGAAATCCAAGTTCATAATATTGCTGCTATACCGAATGGTTTAACCGTTGAATATATGCCTTGGACCTTGAGACTGTTTGAAGAGACCCCAAAAATTGAAAACGGTGAGATCGTAGTACCAGATAAGCCGGGCTTGGGCTTGAAATTTGATCAAGATGTAATTAAGAAATATCAGGTTAATTAGATTTCAGCCGATAAAAAGTTTGTACCTATTGGGTTATGGGAGGAAGTACATGGTATATCAGTTACGCATTTATACTATCAATCGCGGGATGATGGACTCCTGGATCAATTTATTTAATGAACACATAAGACCTCTGCATGATCGGCTGTCTATTCCAGTTCAAAGCACCTGGGTTAACGCGGACCGGACGGAATTTATATGGATACGCCAATTTACCGATGCTTTGGAAATTCAATCCAAAGAAGCCGAATATTTTGCATCGCCAGAGAGAATTGCTCTAGCCGATCAACCCACGAGCCATATAGCTAAAATAGAAGTGAGGGTTATCGATTCCGTGATAGCTACTTAATACTATTTGGATTTTGCTATCCGTATTTTTAAGTTGCATTCAAAGAAGGTTAGTTATTTACTGATGAGCATCCTTTGGGGAGGATGGGCTAGAAAAATCAAAAATGCAGCGATCAACTGGAGGCCGCTAGACATGATGATCATACTGCTGTAATTCCCTAAAAGGTCGTACATTAAAGGTCCTAAGATTTGCCCCAATCCTAGTCCTGCAGCTTCAAAAGGCCTTAGGGATCCGGCTATTACCCCGTACGAAGCTCGGCCAAAATATTGGGCTAATATCATATATACAATCACTTCTAGGGAACTGTGGATTATGCCCCAGCATAATCCGAAGACATATGCGGATACTATTGAATTTACTAAAAATAGATAAAGTATCACACCTCCAGAGCCAGTCAACGCTATGACCATTGACCAACGGGGAGAGATCTTATCTGCCACGTATCCCCAGCCTAGATTGGATAATGATAAGAACGTACTTAGACTGAGAACACCAACCGCTGCTGTTGCGGGCAGATTGGACTGCTCTGCTAGGTATGGCACCATGCTAAAACCAATCGCTGAGCTACCGGTAATGCTGAACATAGTGGTTAGAGCAACTAACCAAAAGGTTGGTGTTCTTAAAACTTCGCGGGCATTCCAACTGGCGTTCTCGTAATTAGTGACTTCAGATCTTTCGGGTTCATCTCCGGATGATTTTGGAAACTGATTTTCATTAGGGTTAGCAATTTCATGATTAGCACCGTCAGGCAATAGCCCAATGTCTTCTGGCCTTCGTCTTATTATTGTTGTCAAAGGTATGCTAAGGATTAAGCTAAATATTCCTAAAAAACTAAAGGCGGTGCGCCAGCCATATGTGGAGGCAAATAAAGCGACGATTTGAACTATAATTGAGCCGCTTATTGGTCGGAACATCCCTGTGAGTGCTAGAGCCGTGTTTCTTCTTTTAAGGAAAAAATTGACGGCTATAGTACGTGGGACCACCCCGATTAATATTGGTTGGCTAATTGCTCGGGCTGTTATGGTAGCGAAATAGAAATATTTAAGTGAGTGGAACCATCCTAGTCCTAATAAAGTGATCCCTAGGTATATTGCTCCGAGAGGCATCAAGGTCCTAGGACCATATTTGTCAGTCAGTCTGCCGGCGAATGGAGCTACTACCCCTGAACACCAGACTCCCGCGGCAGCAGCAACTCCGATACTGCTGCGATTCCATCCAGTATCTTCGAATATAAAATACTGGATACCTCCTAGTACAACCCCTGCAATACTAGTGGCTACAAAAGCTCCTGTCGCTACGACTCCCAGGATTAACCAACCGTAGAAAAAAGGAGTTTTGATGGGGCGGTTTATAAAAGACAATTTAGGTGCAGCATTCCCTATTTGATATCCTTTCTCATTTCAATATGCGATATACCCGCTTCAAGGAATGGATCTCCATGTTCTACATATCCGTGGTGGGAGTAAAATAATTTTACGTACTCTTGCGCATGAAGCATTATCTGAGTTATCCCTTGGGATGACGCTTCTTTTTCTAGATACGAGAGGATTTGCCCCCCGATGTTTTGCCGTCGCCATTGTTTTCGGACGGCCATCCGACCGATTTGTCCGCAGGTAGAATTATGAATTAGTAGTCGGGCAGTACCGACTACTAATTCATTAAATATGGCAATAGCGTGAATTGCGGTCGAGTCGTATTCGTCTAATTCCTCATCTTCGGGAACCGATTGTTCCAACACGAATACTTGAATACGGAGCGCAAAAGCGGCCTGCATCTCCGACTCTAGTTCTACAAGTTTAATTTTCATTCAGACAGGACGTTCTATTCTATTATTACCTGTGGAGGGCATACGGTTGTTTATACAAGATTTATTTGCTAGAGGTGCGTATAACACTTGGCCTGCACCCTCTGGTCAGGTCTTCGGTATTGAACCGAGTGTCCAAAGATTAATCGAATACTATTGCTCCTCTTCCTACTTCCCCTTTGTCCATGTCGTCGTATGCTTCGTTTATCTGGTCCAATGTGTAGTGTCTAACCACTAGATCATCGAGATTGAGCTTGCCAGACAAGTAAAGATCGACCATTGCCGGCATATCGTTACGGCCTCTCGCGGACCCATAATACGTGCCCCTCAAGGTCTTTTCATTTCGAACCAGGTCGACTGCATTTATGGGTGCTTCCACGCCTGCTGGTGCTATTCCTACGACGGTTACCGTTCCTCTTTTCCCTGCCATTTCATAGGAAGACTTTATGGTATCTGCAGAGCCAAAGACTTCAAATGTGTAATCCGCGCCTAGGCCGCCAGTAATTTCCTTGACTCTAGCTACTGGGTCTTGGTCTGCAGCGTTAACTGAGTGAGTAGCACCAAATTTCATAGCGAATTCGAGTTGGCTTTCTCGAATATCAACGGCAATTATCTTGCCTGCATTTAGAAGTTTGGCTCCCATGATTACATTCAACCCAACGCCCCCACACCCTACTACTGCTACTGTACTTCCTGGGGTTACTTGGGCGCTGTAAATAACAGCACCCACGCCGGTTGGGACGCAACAGCCTATCATTGCAGCTTTATCCATTGAGATGTTGTCCGAAACAGGAATGCAGCCTGTTTCAGGGACCACTGCATATTCTGCGAAACAAGCAACTTTACCCATGTGATGGATGTCTTGCCCACCTTTATGCAGACGAGTGGTACCGTCAAGCATAAAGGGACCGGTTGCCATGTGTAGATCGCAGAGATTAGAGTATCCTGCCAGGCACGATTTGCAACGACCACAGGCAGGTACAAAGGATAATATAACCTGATCACCAGGCTTGGTCAGGGTCACTCCTGGGCCGACCTTCTCTACTGTACCTGCCCCTTCGTGACCTAATACTACAGGGAGAGTGATAGCTGCATCACCATGCATGAAGTGGCGATCACTTCGGCAAATGCCGGCTGCGCCAACTTTCACCAATACCTCCCCATTCTTAGGTTCATCTAGATCCACTTGCTCTATAACAAGTGGTTGTTTTGTCTCGTACAGAACTGCAGCCTTCAATGGACACCTCCAACCAGATTTTCCCAATAATCATCGCTCTCAAGGGTTGGACTGTCAACATATATCATCAAATTTAATAATTTCAAATGCCAGTAGGAAGAAGTTTAAGATTGTTAGGTTATTCCATACCAATTCTTTGTGGTTTCTTAATGAACAGGTATTGGTTGAAATAGGGATGGGTTTCATAGGCTAAGTTATGTTGGTAGTTGGTTTATGCTTAGGTGATACAGGGCGGAATTTAGGTGCTATTAATTAATATTATGAATTATGGCCTGGCCGAAAAGTAAAGATATTATATGGGTAGTCTATATAAAGGGATGTTACATCATAAATTTTTCAAGTTAAGCGTATGTATTATTTTGGTTATTGTTGCGGGAATGGTTTATTTTAACTTTTTTCGATCGGGGCCAAGTGACATCTCTGCGCTTTCAGAAGATGAAGAACTTTATGACGTAACTTCAGGTGACATAAAAAGACAGGTTTCTATTAATGGTCGTTTAGTCTTTCCCGAGAAAGAGACATTGGATTTTGGAAGTCAAGGTGTAGTTTCAGAGATCCTAGTCTCCGAAGGTCAACTAGTTACTAAAGGTGATCTAGTAGCTACGTTGGATGATCTGACTATCAAAAGTTTAGAAAGGGATGTAGCTAAATCAGTATTGGATTTGAAACTTGCAGAAGATTTGCTTGAAGAGGGCCTGGAGGGAACGTCGGATTTACACCGTGCAGAACTTCGAGCAACTCGAGCCAGAGTTGCTCTTGAGGTCCAAGAAGCCGAAGAAGGGTTGGATGAGGCTAACGAACCTTACCCTATTGAATCTATTAGTTCCGAAGAATATTCCTTAATTGACGCGCAAATAACTCTGCGGGATAAGATACAGGACCTTGAAAAGCGGAACGTAGATTACGCTTTAGTATATGCGCGGTTGGTTAATGACAAGGACGCCGCTGAAGTAGCTTTAGGGGAGGCGGTGGAAGTTTTAGCTCAAGTAAATATGGAACACAAAGGATTGCTAGCCGAAGCTACACTGTCGCGTAATATTTTGGAAATATCCGTTGAAAATGCGACCAAAGAATTAGAATCTTATAAAGAACGAAAGCCGCTTTGGTCTGAATGGATTAAGGAGAAAGATGTCGCATTAAAGGAATTGCAGGATGCTCAGGATGCGTTGGATCATATTTATAGTGTGATCGATGAAATGCCTGGGTTGAATCATAAAATTAGCCACTGGAAATTCGTAATTCCAATCCGTCGTGAAGCCTACGATAATTCGCGGTCCAGATTATTTGAGTTTGACCGATTAGAGGCAAATTTCTCGTTAGAACAAGCGAGATTAACTGCGGCCAACAAATTGTTAGAAGATCTGTTACCAGGGGTTGATTCTGCTGAGGAAGCTAGCTTGTTATCTTCAATCCAGGTTGCCCAAGCTGCCTTTTCCGGAGCAAGCAAATATCTATCCGATAAGCAAGTCGAATTACCTGAGCTAGATGAGGCTTTATTGGAAGCCGGAATTAAGGATTTGTCGGGCCAGGTTAATCTTATAGAAGATGATTTAGACGGTATGTTAACCGGTGCAGATCCACTGGTGGTCGAGTTGCGGACGAAACAATTGGAACTAGCCAAAGCGAAATTAGTAGATGCCGATGATCAGTTGTCTGAGTCTCTGGTTGAACCGGACCAGCTAGAAATAGCCCTTTTAGAAGCAGATATCAACGTTGCTGATGAAAATCTGCGTGATGCGAATAAAAAGCTAGAGCAGGCTGCTATGAGAGTCCCATTTTCGGGCATTATAACTAGGATACATGTAGAGGTTGGAGATTCAGTTGGGCAACATGAACCTATCCTAGAGATAGCGGATCCGACTATAACCGAAATGGAAGGTTTAGTTGATGAGATTGATATTTTATCTATCAGAGGGGGAAGCAAAGTAGACTTGACTCTTGATGCTATGCCTAACCGGCTGTTAGAAGGGGCGCTAACACATATAGCTGACACCCCGGAAGTTGAGCAAACGGTGGTTAGTTACCCAGTTCGGATTAGCGTGAGATTTCCACTTAGGCTGGTGCCAAGAGAAGGTCTGAGTTCTGTTGCTAACATAATTATTCAAGAGGAAAAAAATGTATTAAGAATACCTCAACAAGGATTAAGAGGAAGTTTTGATAAACCGTCGGTTCGAGTTAAAACTCCAGAAGGATTTGAAGATAGGAACATCTTGATAGGAAGCACGGACGGTTATTGGGTATCTATTAAAGAAGGTGTTAGTTTGGGGGACCAGATAGTAGTTCCAAATTTGGCTGCCAATACAAGTCTATTTAACTTCAGACAATTCCGAGGTCAATTAGGGGGCCAAGGCCCCGGGCATAGGCAGAGCCCGCGAGGTGGGGGTGGTGGCGGTAATCGATGAGCGGTAATAGATACCCAGTAATTACCCTTGAACATGTAAGCAAAATTTATAAAATGGGCGATCTAATTGTCCCCGCATTAACCGATGCCAGCCTAACCATTCAGAGCGGCGAAATGGTCGCTATTGTAGGCCCGTCGGGATCAGGAAAATCTACCCTGATGAATGTTCTAGGTTGTCTGGATGTCCCTACTTCAGGAAGGTATTTGCTTGGTAATGAGGATGTAAGTCAATTGAATGATAATCGTCTTGCCAAAATTCGGAATACTCAGATTGGATTTATTTTTCAGACCTATAATTTACTCCCGCGTTTAACAGCTCTAAGTAATGTTGAACTACCCTTGCTGTACAGCGACAGCAGAGGTAGTAAAGAACGATGTGTGCAAGCACTTAAGAGGGTTGGTTTAGGTGAACGAGTTAATCATAAACCTTCTGAACTATCGGGAGGAGAACAGCAACGGGTGGGAATCGCCCGCGCGATAGTTAAACAACCAAGTTTAATATTGGCGGATGAACCTACTGGGAATCTAGATAGTCATTCTAGTAACGAAATTGTAGCCATTCTACAAGATTTGAATGAAGCTGAGAATTTGACGGTTGTAATAGTTACCCATGACCCAGAGGTCGCTAATTGTACAAACAGGATCATATCAATGAGAGATGGTCAAATAACAGATGATAACCGTGTTCAAAATCCGATAGGTTTGAAAAAGAGTAAACCTGATTCTGGCGGGGATGATCAAATTTGAATTTATCGGTAAACCTAAGAATGGCGTTGATATCACTGAGCACTAATAAGTTCAGATCTGCTTTAACTTTACTGGGGATCGTAATCGGAGTGTCAGCGGTAATATCTTTGATGGCAATCGGTGAAGGGGTACAGCAAACTATCACATCTCGTATTGAATCCTTAGGCACCAACTTGTTATTTGTACGGCCTGGCGAATCGAGTGAAACTCGAATTTCACGCGGTCTCGGAAGTGCGCAAACTCTTACTCTAGATGACGCTAAAGAGTTACAGAGATCCTTTTCTGGTTCTTTCATAACTGGAGTAGCTCCGGAATCAACTACTACCAAACAAATAGTTTGGGGAAAAAACAATACTTCTACAAGGATCGTGGGAGTTACACCAGAATACCAGTCCATTCGAAATTATTCTTTACAAAGCGGGCAATTTATCGGATATGGACATCTGGATAATAATGCCCAGGTTGCCGTGTTAGGGTCCCGAGTCTCTGAAACTCTTTTCGGGTTGAGAAACCCTGTCGGACAACAAGTTAAGATAGGTGGCAGACCGTTTGAAGTTATTGGTCTGTTAGAAAGTAAAGGTTCTAGTGGTTCGTTTGGATTCTTAGATGATCAAGTCTTGGTGCCTATCACAACCTCTTACCATCGTCTGTCCTCCCAAAGAAGCGTCAACGGTGGGATTACTGTCCAGACCATTAATGTACAAATAGCTGGA
Source organism: uncultured Chloroflexota bacterium (assembly GCA_913052545.1). The sequence goes on along the minus strand of CAJXEF010000030.1, from coordinate 1,860 downwards.
CCAACGGAAATGGAAAGAGCTATACGCGATATATCCACGTTGATTCGCCAACGTCATAGAATTAGAGGGGAGGATGATTTCACTATTACAAACCAGCAAGAGACCATCGAAACATTGAGAGAGACAACCAATATATTTGTGATATTTCTTGGTGCCATAGCTAGCATATCACTTTTAGTTGGAGGAATAGGGATCATGAATATTATGCTTGTCTCAGTTACAGAACGCACACGGGAAATAGGCATTAGGAAAGCATTGGGAGCAAAGCGCATAGATATTCTGGGCCAATTTGTAACCGAGGCGACGGTGCTGAGCTTAGGAGGCGGGATAATTGGTGTCTTAGTTGGGCTCCTCTTTACATTGATGTTAGATGGAAAACCTATTTTTGGTGATCGAGTTCTTGAAACTGGGTTCAGTGGCCAGATAGCCATTTTATCTCTTGCAGTTTCTGCGGGGATTGGGCTTTTCTTTGGAATCTATCCCGCTCTGAGGGCTTCGCGACTTAACCCTATAGATGCTCTCCGATATGATTGAACGTTACGCATTAGTATCGGAACCCTTGGTGCTTAATTAATCAGCTTGCTTCAACGAAGATCTGATCAATGTGAGACTTTCTCTAGGGGAGCAAAGCTTAACAATAATCTTTTAAGCCCTACTTCACTAGAGAATTGTATTGTGACTTCATGATCCTCGTTGGTTTGGCGGCATTCCAACACCACACCTTCTCCGAATATGGAGTGTCTCACCTCGTCACCGGTGCTGAAAGCTATACGTGGAGCTTGAGGTTTTAGTTGTTCTGCTTCAGATAGTTTGATATGGGAGCTAATTTTAGGCTGATCACTGGTCAGTTGACGGGACTCTGAAGTGACTAGTGATGAGGGGATTTCACGAAGAAATCTAGAAGCCATGGTGGGGCCGCTACCACCCATGAATCCCCTGCGAAATGCACGAAGCAAGTAAAGACGTCGTTCCGCTCGGGTGAAACCTACGTAGCATAACCGGCGTTCTTCTTCTAATTCCAACTCATTCTCCATCGATCTACTATGAGGTAACAGACCTTCTTCCATTCCAACTATAAATACTACTGGAAATTCCAAACCCTTGGCTTGATGTAAAGTTATTAGTGTAATGGAATCCTCGGCGTCTTCGTAGCTATCCACTTCAGCTACCAATGCTAAGCGCTCTAGGAAAGAACTAAGCCCATCAGGCGGAGTTTCAGAATCGAATTCTCTGGCGGTTTCCTTCAGCTCTAGGATATTTTCCCACCTTTCGGTTGGATTATCGTCACTGTTTTGAATTGATTGCCGTAATCCGCTTTGTTCTAAGACCTGATCAATAAGCTCTGTAATCGGTAGACGGTGAGAAAGAGTAACCAAAGACTGGATAATCTCACCAAAATTCCCGATGGATGATACACCTCTATTAGATATTGCGGGCGTATCCTGTGAGCCGGATATTTTAGATTCATAGGTTCTCTGTATTCCCTCATACAGGCTTATTTTATTATTGCGACACCAGTTGATGAAATCCTTTAAAGATTTAGCACCTATACCTCTGGGTGGTACATTGATTACTCTTGTTAAATTTACTTCGTCTTGCGGATTATGAATCAGATGCATATAACCCATTAAGTCTTTGATTTCACGCCTTTGGTAAAATCGAACACCGCCTACAAGCCTATACTGGATCCCTTGCTGTATGCAGGCTTCTTCCAGAGCTCTAGATTGGGCGTTTATGCGGTACATCACCGCACAATCGCCTAATTTATAAGTCTGCTTGTTACGTAAATCTTTGATTTTGCTGACCACAAATCCGGCTTCTTCTTGTTCGTCGTAGGCTTCGTGTACTGTAATTGGGTCA
>CAJXEF010000029.1 GCA_913052545.1 uncultured Chloroflexota bacterium | reverse complement strand
CAACATTGCCACAGAAACTACCACCAAAATCACTGGAATCTCGTAGCTTATTAGCTGCGCGGCAGAACGGAGACCTCCCAAAACGCCATATTTATTAGCAGATCCCCAGCCAGCCAGGACCAACCCTAGGATCCCCACCACCGCGAAAGCAATAATATAAAACAGTCCTAGCTCTAGGTTTCGCAATACTAGGCCCTCAGCACCCGGTATAGTAACCCAGATCATAAAAGCCGAAATAACGACTATTACAGGGGCAACCCAAAAAATAGCCTTATCAGAAGAAGTTGGGACGATGTCTTCTTTCAGAATTAATTTGACCGCATCAGCCAATGGTTGAAGTAGCCCCATTGGTCCTGTTCGAGTTGGTCCCAACCTTAGTTGAAGTCTACCTAAAGCTTTGCGCTCCAACCATGTCAGTGACAACACTATAAAAGACAGACCTGAAAACATAGCTAGTAAGGCTATCACCATCCAGGTCAGATCTATGATTCCAATCGCCCAAACTAGAAACGATAAACTCATCTATCCACTTCACCAAGAACAATATCTAAAGACCCTAGGATCACCACGGAGTCAGCCAGCCAAGTCTCCTTTAATAATTGTTGTAAGGCAGACAAATTGCAAAATGAAGGTGGACGCACCTTCAATCTATACGGTCGATCCGTCCCGTCACTCACCAAGTGAACGCCTATCTCGCCCCTTGGGTTTTCGGATCTTACATATACTTCCCCTTCTGGCGGACGGATTAGGCGGCGTCCGAGTGGAGAAGTAACCGGTCCATCAGGCATTTGGTCAAGAGCCTGTTGAATAATAGACAGAGATTCGTACATCTCTTGAATTCTTACCCAGTGCCGGTCCCAACAATCTCCATCCAAACCCACAGGGACTTCGAAATCAAATCTTTCATAAACTGAATAAGGCTGATCTTTTCTAACATCATATTCAACCCCGCATCCTCTCAAACAAGGGCCTGTCCAGCCGAAGTCTATAGCATCGTCTGCGCTGATCGGGGCAACATCCTTTAGCCTAGATAGAAAAATCTCGTTAAAGGTAAGGATCTTGTCACTCTCTTCAACATCCACTCGTAATACCGGCAGTAACTCTCTAATCATTTGGTTAAAGTTTTCCGGCAACTCCTCTTTAATGCCACCTATACGAAAATAGTTATGCATCATCCGTGCACCGGATACCGCTTCAAACAATGACTGAATCCGCTCCCTGCCCCTAAACGCGAACATTGTAGGTGTCATCGCTCCTGCATCTAAACCTATAGTCCCTACGTACAGAAGATGGCTGGCAATACGATTAAGCTCGCATAGAATGACTCTGACGTATTCAGCCCTTTCAGGAACCTCTAATCCCATCAATTGTTCGACCGCCATGCAATAAACCAGTTCGTTGTTGAAGTTGCCTATATAATCCATACGGTCAAACAACGTGATAACTTGGTGATACTGCTCCCCCTCACAAAGCTTCTCAGACCCTCTATGTAAATACCCTATATGTGGCTCTGCCTTTACTATTTTTTCTCCGTCAACCCATAGAACCATGCGGAAAACACCATGGGTAGATGGGTGTTGAGGGCCCATATTGAGCAACATTTCAATGGGCTCTCCAACTGAGGGATTAGTTATGTTAGCTGTTGGATCAATCATAATTATTTAAATGATAGTAATTTTCGGTTCTTTGGGAGGAGTCACCAAGCTACTCATCCAAACTTCATCATTATCGTAAAAACCGGCTTCAATCAGAACTTCATCTAGTATCCCTAATTCTTCACAGTCTTCAAGATATGCGCCTATCTCCCGACGCAGAGATTCTTTAGCACCATCAGATGTATCCCCAAACGCGGTGATAATTAATTCAGGACAATAGGCTTGATAAGATCCTTCAACTATAGATTCTTCTATGGAATAGATAATCCGATCCATTTGTTATAAACTTGTCCTCACGATCGTTGCCGAAGCAAATTCCAATTGCAACTCAGTAGTTTCAGTTACTCCTGGGTAACCTGCATCTTCCAGAGATTTTTCCAGCTGACTGGTAGTTTCCCTAGTTTCTATCCAAGAACGAAATGATTGCAATAATCTTTCCTGCGCTTCTTCAAGAGATGTTCCCAAACCCTCAACGTCTATACCACTTATTTCCGCAACGTACTGTTCTCCATCCCATCGAACGTTAGATTGTAACAATAAAGTCTCCACACGCCTAAAACTCCTGATAATCGTGAAATGGGAATTCCTTGCGCCCCGGATATCCTTCGAATTCATCGTATAACAAAATAGGAGATAGGTCCGGGTGATCGGCGAATTTCACACCAAAAAGATCATGGGCTTCCCGCTCATACCAATTAGCCGCCTTCCAAATTCCAGTTACGGAAGGGACACTAGGATTTTCATACGAGGTGTTTACTTTTACCACCAGAGTTTGCTCATGTTGCAAAGAATGCACGAAATACACCATTTGAAAATATTCAAGATAATCTACACAGCTCATACATAGAAGCATCTTGAAGTCTAGATTTGGTTCGGTTTTTAGTTTTTCACAGACCGCAACTAGATCTTCCATCTGTACTGTGATCAAAGGGAGATCATTGAGTATGCCAGTCGTCGCAGTTTCATCACCAAGAAAGTCACTAACCTGTTTAAGCAACTCTCTACGAGATGAACTTAATTGATCCAAGGACTCTTTTAATTCTGAATCCTGATCTTCTTCAGTACCGTTGGGTACTACACCTTCATGGCTTTCCGCCATTTTCCTTAGCATCCGACATTATTTTATCCTGAAGTTTTAATATTCCGTAGAGCAAAGCCTCCGGGCGAGGAGGGCAGCCTGGAACATATACATCAACTGGTATTATATGGTCAACTCCCATTACGACTGAATAAGATCTGTAATAGGGTCCGCCATTAGTTGCACAACTGCCCATCGCAATCACCCATTTGGGCTCTGGCATCTGTTCGTATAACAATCTGATGGGCTCGGCCATTTTTTTTACTACTGTACCAGCTACTATCATGACATCAGATTGCCGTGGTGATGGCCACGTTACTACGCCAAATCGATCGAAATCATGATGAGCCATGTAAGTCGAAATCATTTCTATTGCACAACAAGCCAAGCCAAAGCTCATCGTCCAAAGTGAAGATTTTCTGGCCAACGCAAAAAGTTGATCTTTGCTAACAGTCAATACCCCGGGTATTTTCCCATCTACTACCTTATCTAATAAACTCGGAGCGGGTTGGTTTCCGGAACCTAATATCACTTCTGCCATTCTAGTACCCCTTTTTTCCATCCGTAAATTAGTGCAAAGAATAGCACGCCTAGGAATAACAGCATTGCAAAGAACGGAACCGAATTCCCAAGATCCCTCTGTTCTATAAAAACTACTGCCCAGGGAAATAAAAAGACGGCCTCTACATCGAAGATCAAGAACATTATTGCGAATATATAGAACCGTAAGTTGATGTTGGACCAAGAATATTGAGTGGCGGGTATCCCGCATTCATAAGTAGAAAGCTTTATAGCCGAGTGACGCCGAGAAGATAGAATCCTCGAAGCGGCGAACATACCACCAATAGCCACTAACCCCACGACGAAAGACAGGCCAACCATCGTCCAATCCTTCGCAAAAGCTTCTAACCCCACGATATTCAACAGTGGCAAGAACATTAAAGAACCAACTTCCTTATACTGACTGTCATGATTTCCCTTATAGTAAGCGATCCAATTAAGGCGTCACGATCTTATCACCGCCCGAAATTTAGTGTCAATCAAACGTGATAACACATATCTAACAAACTACCTAGGGATCACCATTATAAGCCCTTAGTTCCGTCGAAGACACGTCCAATCGGAAAAGAGCCTCTGGTATTGGAGAAAACAAAAATCCGAACCCCTCAGGAATCATCACATCATCCAGTGTTTTAAAACCAGAACTATTCGTCCGCCCTGCCACTAAAAACCTGCTGCCATTAGTACATAATTCCGCTAAAGCCATACACATGGTGCTGTGGTCATTACCATAATAACGCGGATCGATTAGTCTAACTGCCGTATCCCATCCAATGACAAACGGAATTTCTTTAAAAAGTCTCGATTTTTTTTGAAACGTTTCTGCTCTGGTTAATATCACTTTAAATTTGCCTGCAAATTGTGCCAACCTAGCGTAAATCTCCTCCTCCCCTAAGGGAGGTTTGTCCACATTTTGGACCGAAATTTCGAATACCACCGGAGCCCCCAACTCACCTTCAGCAACCTTGGCCAATCCTTCGTGTCCGGAATGTAACGGGCTAAATGAGCCGGGAAGAATCGGGCTAGCAACAAGTTCGTCCACGCTCATAGTCCCGTCTTCATCAACCAAGACGGTATTGACTTCCCCTGAAAGCAATCTTGCTACGGGGCTACCATGGTTTAGGATTTCGAGTTCAGGGCTTTCCATATCGCTAAACCCTATTTCCAATTTGGATTCAATATCCATGCCCTGAGATAATAATTGTAATAACAATCTGCTAACAAGTTTTTCCTCACCCCGCCGATCTCTTTTACCTTTATCAAGGATCAAATCACAATTAACTACCTGATTAGCTGACCAAATAGACAGAGAACATCTGTGGTCTCCCCTCTTAATCCTGTCAGTTACTAGAGTAGCGGTACAGGCCACCCCCAGTACGGGGAGATTCGATTCACGAAGCTTCAAAGCCCGTTGGTAACATGCCTTCGCCATCGCCTGAGCAGTCTCGGGAGATACATATTGATCGGGTTCAAAACCTAACAAGTTGACCATAGAGAGACGACCATATGGAACTACCGATTCCAAAATGGTCTTTGATGCACCGGGCACGGATAACAACCAGGCCACTGCCAAGCTGCCGCCACCGGCTATTGCTATCACCGTTTGGTGTGTATTTTCATGTATTTCGGCAATTAATTCTTCTATGTCATGCATGATATATCCATTACTTTAATCAGGCCCACATGCTAAAGTGGCACTTACAGCCAAAGATTCTTGGCCAATTTAATATGACTGTTAATTGACCTTAGCATCTGTAGTGTCTATAAATAAAAGGTCACAACCTAACCGAGGAACCCTACGTAGCTGGTACGAACCTTAACGACAACGAATTAACGCAATGCCTAGCATTTGACTCGGTTAACCGCTCTCCAAGGAATACATGCCCCAGGTGTCCCTCGCAATTGGCGCATTCGATCTCTATTCGAACTCCATCTGGGTCAGGCAATCTATTGACGGCTCCCGCAATTTCTTGGTCAAAGGCAGGCCAACCGCAATGGGCATCGAATTTACTGTCAGAGGTATATAACTCTGAGTTGCATCGCCTACAAATGTAACGGCCAGTTTCATAAAAATTATCGTATTCTCCTGAAAACGGATACTCAGTACCTTTCCTCTCAATAATAGACAGTTCCTCAGAAGTTAGTTCATTATATTCAGGCTTGTTCAATTTATTTCCTCCCCTTGTTCTGAAATTGAATCCAATAGTAAAACGTGATTCTAATAGGATAGTCAACACCGATCTCCTAAAATAAATCACTGACTCAATTATCCTAACGCAGTCCTATTTTAGCATGTATGCTTTTCCAATTTTAAATGTCTGTGATCTGTGGGTTATATTGGTTTTTATAGAATGAGGACTAGTAAACAACAGTACCTTGTTACTTACTGGAATAAGATCCCCATCTATAAGTAACAACACCGAGCAAACCAGTTATAATCAAAAGCAAGTCACATGCTGGAGTCATTAAATGCGAGAAAATTTAACCAAAGCTAAGCTCAATAACGGGAAAGTAGTTTACGGCGCATTGATAAACCGTTACGCACCGGATCAAGTAGAAATTTTTGGGTCCCTGGGATACGACTTTGTGATGCTCGACTGTGAACATGGCCCAATGCATCTGGACCAAGTAGAAGACATGGTGAGAGCTGGAGAGGTATTTGGAATAACACCTATCGCCCGGATACCAGACCATTCGGAATCGACCATCCTGAGATATTTGGACCGAGGACTTCAAGGCGTAATCATTCCTCATGTCAATACTAAAGAAGAGGCTGAATCAGTAGTACGATCTGCTCGATATTATCCAGACGGTTACCGAGGAATGGGATCTGGAAGAGCTCATGACTATGGCATTGGCAATTCCAGAGAGTCTTCCACAAGTTGGATAAATTCAGAAATGCTGGTAATCCCTATGATCGAAGATATCGAAGCAGTCAAGAATCTTGACGAAATTATACCGGTCAACGGCGCAGATATTTTTCATGTAGCCGCATCAGATCTTGGACAAAGCATGGGGAATCCAGATCGATCTGAAGTCAGGAAGGTAATGGCTGAAGTCATCCCAAAAATCCGATCCGGAGGTAAGTGGGTCGGAATTGGTGGAAATTCCCCAACAGATGGAGCCGGTGTGGCTGAGTTTATAAACCTCGGTGCCAATTTTGTTACTATTTCTGCGTGGGGCCTATTAAGGTTAGGAGCCGAAGATTTTTTAACCAGAGTTAATCAACATCTCTAAAATGCACGTTACAAGCTAAGCCCAACGTGATTGAACATCTTAACGTGGTTGAAACCCGACTGGTTTGACATAGGTTTTTTACCAAGTATTAGTAATTTGAAGGTTTAATTTGGACCTAAACAATTTTATATCTGCCAAGGCTAAGAGGGTCGGCGCTGGAACTCCTGCACAATCGGGTTTCTCTAATTGGACTCTACCTACAACAATAGATAATCCAATCAACCTAAGTGCTGGGATACCAGATGCAGACAGTATGCCAGTTCAAGATCTTCAAAACGCCTTCAACTCTGTCTTAAAAGCGTCTAGAAACGAGTCTTTAAGGTACGGCGGAGTTCAAGGATTTTTAGGGTTAAGGACCGCTCTAGCTACCAAATACACGAAATCGGAGAATAAACTATACAATCCTGACCAGTTTCTGATTGCTAACGGTAGCGCAGGTTGTATAGATCTGATTGGTGACGCTTTTATAGAACCTGATGATATAGTCCTAGTAGAAGGACCTACATTTTCAGGTTCCACACGTACTATTCTAGGTCATCAAGCAGACATTATTCAGATTCCATTGGATAATGACGGAATCCAAATAGAAGTGGTTTCCAGCATTATTAGCAGAATTCGCAGTCAGGGTAAAAGAATAAAATTATTGTACACGGTTTGTGATTTCCAAAACCCTACCGGAACCGTTTTACCGACTTCAAGAAGAACTCAGCTAATTGATTTATGCCGCGCCAATCAAATCTTGATCTTAGAGGATGCCGCATATTCGGATATTTATTTTAGGTCTCCTCCTCCTCCATCGCTTTTTTCTATAGGCCATGGCAGCGGTATTTTAAGAGTAGGAACATTTAGCAAAGTGATAGCCACAGGACTACGTGTAGGCTGGATACAAGGACATCCCGATTTCATAAACGTGCTAAGCCAGGTTAAATTTGACATGGGAAACAGCCCGTTAATCCAACATGCCCTTACGACCTACATGGCATCCGGGAATCTGGACATTCACCTGGATTCTGTGAGAACAATTTATAACGAGAAATGCCAGGTATTAGCATCAAGTTTAACTGAACATTGTTCAGAATATTTTCGATTCTCCGAGCCAAGCGGTGGTTTTTACCTTTGGATAGAGTGTTTATCTGGACTCCAAGCACCAGCCATAAGAGAGCTCGCCAGTTCCAAAGGAGTATTGTTTCCTTTGGGGTCGTCTTTTTTCCTAAACGGCGATAAAGACGACAACACACATTTGAGGCTAGCATTCAGTAACGCGTCTATTCCAGATTTAGAATCGGTCGGGCCTTTGCTCAAAACGGTTTGCGAGGAATCAATCCGACAACCGTAACTGGGACGACTGGAAATCAAACCTGTTACTTTACCCGATCGCTAGAAGATTAAACTCCAATTGCTCGGACCCGGTGATTAACTCCATCAGCAATATAAATATTGCCTTGACTATCGATACCACAGCCATGAGGTCGTTCCAATCCAGCGGACGTGGGCACACCTCCATCTCCATCTCCACCTTGATGGCCGCCAGCTATCGTGGTAACTACCCCTGTCCGAGCATCAATCTTACGAACAGCATTGTTTTCAGTATCGACTACTATAACATTGTCTTGGTTATCGCACCGAATAGCTTTAGGTGCTCCCCACGTAGCTTCCAAAGCCAATCCTCCATCCCCTGTGTAACCACGCTCCCCACTACCCGCGTAAGTTGATATGATGCCATTTACATCAACTTTTCTAACTCCGTTGCCCTCTCGTTCGCAAATGTACGTGTTGCCGATGCTATCCATGCAAACTGCTCGCGGGCCCATTAGCGACGAATCGGTAGCATTCTTCCCGTCTCCAAATCGTTCTTTCACTCCGTTACCGGCAAATGTATCTATAATTCCAGTATTAAGATCCAATCTTCGAATTCTCTGATCTTGTATATCCGCTATTAGCAACCCCCCCATCCCATCCAGAAAGCAGTCATTCGGCTCCCTTAGCTGAGCGTTGACCCCCAATGATCCATCTCCTGAATATCCTAAAATACCTGTTCCGGCGACCGTACTGATTATGCCAGTTTCAAAATCGACCTTACGAATAGCTGCATTCAGCCGATCAACTATATAAATATCACCATTGGTATCCACCTGTAGAGAATAGAGATTATTGAGTTTAGCCAAAAGCGCAGGTCCTCCATCCCCGGAATATCCCTGTCCACCACAACCAGCTACCGTAGTGATAGTCCAATTAATTCTGTCTATTCTTCTTACGGTATGGTTTCGGCCATCAGATATGTAAAGATTATCTGACTGATCAAAATCACAGCCATATGCCTCACCAATTAACGCTAAATTAGCGGGACCGTCATCTCCCCAATATCCTTCTTCCCCAGTTCCAACTACCGATTGTATGATCCCCTTCTGTAATCGCATATTAATAACCTGATCGAAATTTTGGCACCTAAGTTATCAAGGGACGTTTTATCAGATTGACCTGTATGACAGCAAAATAGACAAGTTAGCAAACACTAAACTGGTTACGCGAACTACCAGCAAGGAAGCCCGAAGCGACTGGTTAATTAGCTCATTCGGCGCTAGGCCAGAAATTCTGCAGTGACTGATCTGGTAAAAAAAAGGTGAATCCCGCACGTTGCGCATATTGCTGGTCTATGTTGGTATCGCCTATATGATTGTATTCGGACGCGTCGAATTGTTCTTTTACAAGCTCTAATTGATGTTTTAGAACAGTGAACTCCACCTCTATATCGTGAGTCCTCCAAATGTTACGCTGGTTAGTAACTGTACGATCAGAACAACTACCAATAATAAATCCCAGGTCTTTAGCACGCCTGACCATATCCATCGTGATGCAACCAGGTGGATCACCGACCTCCAAAGTGCCGTCGATATCAAAACTAATCAATCTAGCCAATATTTGTCCCCTTGGTATTGGTATGGTTTGTACATTTGGCAGATAACTACCGGATTAAAACTATATTTACACGGTCCTCATACAGACTCGCTCCCTTTTGAAGTTAATGAAGCTTGACTGAATTCGGAATATTATTCGACAGGTAATAGTCAGTCTTAACTAGGATATTTCCCGAGCATTATCCAACCTCCACTTGGTGGAGTAGTAAATGCAGCTAGAGCAGTCTCTGCCTTGACGTTAACCTGCCTCGACCCCGCTGTACCTCTTAGCTGTTCGATACTATCGGTATACATAGCTGAACGAGTCCTGCCATTACCCAAGTTTCCTCCACTAGAACTAAAGGGATGGGGTCCTTCAACCGTTATATCACCTGCATAGAAGCTAAATGCATCACCTCTCTTGACACCATGCCACTGAAACGCTTCAAGGAAAAACTGAGACATAGTCGAATAGCCGTCGTACGGGTTAAAAATGTCCACATCGTCTGGCTTTAGTCCCGACCCTTCATACATCCTGGCGGCAGTTTTATCTGTCCATTCTTCTATCTCATCCAAAGTCGGCTGGGTACTACGAGGTTTAAAATTGTGCTGTGAATGGTTAAGCACATAAACAGGTGGCTGTTTCATATCTCGTGAACGTTCGGCAGTTGTGAACAGATACGCTGCTGACGCATTAACAGGCCTGTCACAATCCCACAATCTTAAAGGCCTTATTATAAAACGAGAACTCACGTAATCTTCTCTAGTAATTTGCTCTATATCGTGCGTGGCATTAAATCCCCTAGGAGTCATTAATCCGTTTCTATGTTGGTTCGTAACAAATGGAAACAGATCATCGTGTTCTCCACCATATTTAGTGCAATATTGGTTATGGGGAAAGATATTTATGAAATCATTCCCTCCATGGTTACCCCAAGGAACCGTCCATTGCCTATCTCCATTAGCATAGTCTTCAGCGTTTTCGCCCCCTCTACGATACCGCCCTTCTAAATTACCTGTCGGGTAAATCATCAAGCATGTATGACAACGATCGTCGCCAACGGCTTGTGAGGCTAGACCGACCATTTCACTAATAGTCGGACAATTATCGGGTGCGAACCGGATATTGGGGAAACCCATTTGTTTAACTAACCAATCTGCATTAATCCGAGTCAGTCCCCATTCCGAATCGTAGGGAGCATCGAAATAGGGCCTCGGGGCCCAGTTTGATACTGCTCCACCACTAGCCCCTGCGATAGTAGTTTGACAAACCACAATACCATCAACTTGGTCTATTGTGACTCCAGCGTCATCCATAGCTTTCTGGCAAGCTATGATAGTGTAGGCTCCTAGGGTCTGATCCATGGATACACCATCCCAGCGGCGATCTATCGGAGAGTGCCCATATCCCGCTATCGCTACTTTGCCCCTATGTTCCCATACACCCAAACCATCTTTGTCCCTACGCCAGGAATACTCATTCGCTGAAGCCATAGTTCACCTATTGTTTTGATATAAGATTTATTTGCCGAGCAAGTTGCTAACCTACCAGTTCCCATTCATGTATCAACTGGCCAGGGCCACATTCTTCGAATATAACTCTCACCGCAGCTCCGACGGGTACTTTATCAACTTCCACACCTGGCAAATTGGAATAGAAATTAATACCCGTATCGGAATCTAACGACACAACAGCTAAATTATAAGGCTGATCTGGCATACGTCTGTCAAGACGTCCATCTTCTATCACAATGTACGAGGTTATATGGCCTCTCCCCTCGATATCCTTCCACTCCAACCCCTCTGGCGAACCACACTTTGAGCAGTTCTGTAGTGGAGGGTATTGTAGTAAGTCACATGTCATACAGTTTTGGATTGTCAGACGCCGCTCATTTATGGCATCCCAAAAAGGCTTGGTTATCTCATCAGGGGTAGGAATGAGCTTAGGCATTTTTACCTTCCACACAAAATTCGCACAGATGCTACCCAAAGCATCTGCGCCACTTGTTTATCCATAATTACGACGCTTCGAGGATAGTGCAGTACTCAACCGCTGTCAATCGTAACCCATCCGAACCTATATCTAACATGTTACTTTTATCCTAAGGCCATAGGTTGGCTAACAACTCATGGGCCACCACATCCTATCCTTGACAACCTCGTAAAGCATCTTTAGCATCACTGAAAATCGTATGTCCTACAAAGACTAGTGACACCACACAAAAGGGGTATCAAATGAGAGCTCTGATAGGCGCAACTCTGATAGACGGTACAGGCCAGCCCACTATTCCAGACTCAGCTATCTTGATTGATAAAGAGTACATAAAAGACGTAGGCCCGAGAGAATCAGTAGAAATACCCGATAATACTGAAATAATAAATGTTTCAGGGAAGGTCATTATGCCTGGCATGATTGATTGCCATGATCACTTATCCGCACAAGGTTATGACCTCGCTAGTAGATGGGGATTACACGAACCAAACTCATTGCAGAACTTGCGGACGGCATCAGTATTAAGTGAAACTCTATCCGCTGGATATACCTGCGTAAGAGATGCCGGTGGGTTAGATGAAGGATTCAAAATGGCAGTAGAGGAGGGACTATATCCTGGCCCACGTTTAGTATTATCGATCGGAATTATATCTCCAACAGGTGGTCTAGCAGATCGGATAAGTGGATCTGGCCATGGACATCATACCTTAGATCCTAGACTACCCTCCGGCGTCGCTGATGGGATTGATGCAATTCGCTCGAAGGTACGGGAAATGGCACGATCTGGTGCAGACGTTATTAAGTTTGCAACCACAGGAGGAGCTAGTTCCAGACCCGGTCATGGCCCACTGGATATCGAATATACACCCGAGGAAACTCGCGCGTTAGTCGCGGAATCGAATAGCCTTGGAAGAAAAACCATGTGCCATGCAGTCGGCGGGCCAGGACTCAGAATGTGCATAGAAGCAGGGACAAATTCGGTAGAACATGGCTGTTATTTAGGAGAAGACCCAGATCTTTTAAAAATGATGGCAGATAATGGGATATTTTTTGTCCCAACTTTCGAAGTCTACGAGTTCCATTCAACAGTTAGTGCTCCGCATATGAAAGCACGAGCCCAGGCTTTAATGGATATTCATAAGGATAGCATGCACCAAGCTCTGGCCGCAGGAGTTAAAGTAGTAGCTGGTACAGACGCCGGTGGTTTTGTTCACGGAGATAACGCCCGAGAAGTCGAGCTTCTGGTAGAAAAAGGAATGTCAAATATGCAAGCGATACAAGCAACTACTGGATGGGCGGCAGAATGTGTCGGCTTAGAGCATGAAATAGGAACAATATCTGCTGGAAAATTCGCAGATCTGCTAATACTGGACGGAGACCCATTAAAAGATATCTCCATACTCAGAAATCAGGACAGGATCAGCTTGATAATGAAAAACGGCGAAGTCTTCGTGGATAAACTCCGATAATCCAGATTATCTGATATTAATCATTCGGCCAGAAAATTACCCTGGCTATAACAGCAAGGACATACGTGTAACTGTATAATATGGAATTTCATGTATTAACTCTGTTCCCCGAATTTTTCCGATCTCCGATAGAACATGGAAGGCTCGGTAGGGCCATAGATCAGCAACTGATCTCAATCAAGCTTACCAACATAAGGGACTACACTGATGACTCACATAAAACGGTCGACGATTACCAGTTTGGCGGTGGATCTGGAATGGTCCTTAAACCGAACCCGATATTCCAGGGAGCAGAAGACATTCTAAAATTTTATGATCCCGAAAGTCGGGATCAAATACCTATAATATTGTTGTCCCCCCAAGGGTCTATGCTCACCCAGACAATGGCAAGAGAACTTGCTTGTAATAAAAGGTTGATATTAATCTGCGGCCATTATGCTGGGGTTGATGAAAGAATACGCAAGAATCTGGCTACCCACGAAATTAGCGTCGGTGATTACGTTCTTACAGGAGGTGAGTTGCCAGCTCTTATCTTAATGGATGTGGTTTCTAGGTTTAGGTCGGGAGTTGTAGGATCTTCCGATAATGTAGAAGAGGATTCGATAACTTCGGGTTTGTTACAGTACCCGCTCTATACGAGACCTGCCAATTTTAAGGATCTACTAGTTCCAGAAATATTACGCTCGGGCGACCACGCAGCAATAGAATTGTGGCGACGACATGAGTCCCTAAAACGTACTTTGCAAACCAGGTCTGATCTTTTATCCACCGCCAGCTTATCTGCAGATGACAAGAATTATTTGGAATCTCTCGGTTACACTTTTGGAGAATGAAAGTCCAAATCCCGAGTAGAAATCAACATGGGTAAATCCGAGTTTAATTTTATAACACCTATCAGAGTTCGCTGGATGGAAGGAGACGCGCAGGGCATTGTTTTCAACGGTGCCTATCTTGATTATCTTGAGATCGCACAGGCGGAATATTTTAGAAACCTTGGTTTTAGCATTTACCAAATCGCGAAAGCTGGCTACTTTGACAGTGCAGTCGTCAAAACTACTATAGAATTCAAAAAACCTGCCAGGATAGACCAATTACTTGACCTCTATACTAGGGTCGTTAGAATCGGAAACACCAGCATGACCTTGGCTGTCGAAATATATAGCGAATACTCAGATGAGATGCTTACAGCGATCGAGGCTGTTTACGTAGGGTACAATCCGAAGACAGGAGAAACCCGTGTTGTGCCGGAGTCCATTAGATCATTAGTAAACCACTTTGAAGATACGGGCGAAATACTAGCCCTAGAACAGTTTTCTGAGTTAGCAAAGGCGGCTTCAAATGAAGGCATCTCAAGATAATTAACAATTATCTAACTCAAACAACCTTTCACACATAAACCTCATGATGTAGATCCCCTCGAGCCTAGGATATCAAACCATAAAGACTGGATCTGCATCTGTATTGGTCCTGTTCTCATCCCTCATTCCATCCCTCAAAAATCTGGGTAATGCAAACATATTTTTATGGGTGATGTCGTCATAAAATTTAAGCTGCTTATTTAGCCGATCCAACAACACTGCATCAAGATTGCCATCATCTAGCTTCGCTCTTAGATCGGTATCAGAGGCCAATGTGAATCCCCAAAGCGTTTGAAAAGACGGAACATGAGCGTGGTACGGCACAGCACAATCGAAAACTTGGCTTAATGTATTAACAATAGTTGTAAAGCATTCTTGAAAGCTTAATAAGCCTGCCGGACCTGACTGAGTAACCAAGATGCCATCAGGTTTCAACCTCGACTTTGCTATCCGGTAATATTCCTCGGTATAAAGTAAACCTGCTGTACCGCCTTCCAACGGATCTACCAAGTCCATTATCATTACATCGAAAATATCGTTGGTTTCTAGAAGAAATTCTCTAGCATCCTGATGAATGAGCATAGTTCTTTGATCTTCAAAACTACCTTGATGATGGTTTGGAAGATATTGCCTGCACAGGTTCACCACATCTGGATCTAGGTCGACCATCACCGCTTTCTCTACTGCCTTATGAGCGAGAACCTCCCTGAGAGTGCCCCCTTCACCTCCACCGGCGATGAACACAGTTTCCGGATGTCCATGGATGGCCATGGCAGGATGAACTAAAGATTCATGATATATATGTTCGTCCCTTTCGGTTGACTGAGTCTTACCGTCCAAGACCAGGCTTCTCCCAAATAATTCAGAGCCGACGATTTCTACTTGCTGGAATTGAGTATTTCCAGAATAAAACACTTCGCTGATCTTCAACATCACGTTCAAATCTGGATATACCGATTCCAGCAACCATTTTCCTGAACTGTCCATAACTCTGATAACCCTTTGGTTATCGTGTCATTGCCTCGGAAAACAATCCACGCCGTACTTCAGTAGTTTGAGGATCTTGGCTCTCAAATCGTTTTATTAACAACGCTGCAGCATCAGACGGTCTAAAAGTTGCCCCGCAGGTAAAGATGTCCGCCGCCGCATAACCGAATTCAGGCCAAGTATGGATTGATATATGGGATTCTGCTATTGAGAGGATACCTGTTACACCTTGAGGAGAAAATTGATGGAAGGATTCCCCGACTACAGTGGCGCCCAGTTGTTGGGCGGTTTGGATTAACGACTCGCGTGTATAGTCAAGATCGTCAAGTAACTGAGGATTACATTCCCTTAATTCCAGCAAAAGATGAAGTCCTAAAACATTCAATCACCTGTCCTCCTTATTCCCGCAGATCTCTCGTCGCAACGGCCTCCAATTCTATAGGTTAACTTTGAACTTATCAACTCCTTAAAGAATTTGGCAACTGCACTCCCATATTCTGAGAAACCATAGAGATTTATCCAACCCATTTAACGCAGATGCCAGCGATCAGAAATCAAAATAAAATAAGACTCAGAGAGATTGACTGCCAAACATACCCCGACTAAAATTCCTAGGAGACATGGCACGATTATTTGACCTTCATATACACACCACTAAGGGTAGCGCCGACAGCAGTCTATCCCCTGAAGACCTGATATTAGAAGCCGAAAGATTAGGTCTGAGGGGACTTTGCATAACTGAGCACAGCGGACCGTGGGATAAATTCGAATTCCG
>CAJXEF010000028.1 GCA_913052545.1 uncultured Chloroflexota bacterium | reverse complement strand
GAGCTGCTGCTGTCACGTTATCGGGGAGTTCAGTAATGACTATTGCATCGTAGTCTCCGAAGGAAAAAAGAAACTATTCATAGTTCCCCCATTCTCTCAATGGCGGATTTAACAATAGCAGCGTGATCTCGTGGATCGGAAATTAAGTCTGTTATCCCTTGTTTGGAATAAGTGGCTTGGATTAAATAATAAGACATTTGAATTCTCCAAGGTAGATTTTGATGGGTATCAGCTTATGACTACGTCTGATGTGCTGTATTGTTGTTCAAGTTCATAAATATTATCCAGACCTAATAATTTTGCTACATCCCACCTGGTTCCGAAACGTTCAGGGTTTACTTTGCCAGTTTCTTTCAGTTCTGTGAAAGCATCATGAATTTGCTTGTATACGAGCCAAATGGTGCTACCACAGATCATGAGACGGTACCCAAGAGATTCTACTTCTTGGGTAGGAGCCAGGTCTCCGTTGTACAATCTAGGGAGGTCTCCCAAGTCTGTAGCATAGTTTCTTAGGTCATCCATCGTATTTATCCCATCTACGAAAACCATATCCGCACCAGCATCGCTATAGGCTCGACATCTGGTAACTGTATCTTCCCACCCGGTTACCGCGTATGCATCACACCTAGCTATGATTACGAAATCTGGGTCTCGACGTGCATCTAGGGCAGCTCTTATCTTTTGAACATGTTCTTCCATAGGAATAACTTGCTTGCCTTCAAAAAAGCCGCATTTTTTAGGAAATAGCTGGTCCTCTAGATGTATCCCTGCCACCCCTACTGCTTCGTATTCTCTTACTGTTCTTCTGACGTTTATGACGTTGCCGTATCCTGTATCTGCATCGCAGATTACTGGTATGTCTACTGCATCTGAGATGAATTTAGCGTTGTTTACCATTTCAGTCATAGTTAATAAGCCAACGTCAGGAAACCCGCGTTCCGCAGAAGTTCCGGAGCCAGTCATGTACACTGCCTTAAAGCCAACGGATTCTGCGATCTTTGCATGAAGAGCGTTCATGATAAAAGGTGCTACTACCATAGGTCCTGACCCAAGCATTTGTCTTAATTTAGTCGTAGTTTTCACAATTTTCTCCTGATATTCTAAATTGAATAACTAGCCATGAGATTCCATGAAAGATCATTTGCCCAAAGGCCCTGACTCCAATCTTCTCCGGCTGCGTTCGATTTATATCTTAGTAAGACCAACTGCCAAGCTTTGGTGTGGTCTGGAACCGATAGTTCCTCTATCACTGAGCTTGCAAACACTATAGCACTCTGAAAAACTGTTAAAGGCAAGTCTGCATGTTGCATCAAGTTAATTTTCGGAGCGAAAGCCGTTGAGGTATGTGCCTTATCCAGAGTTATTCCCTGCTGGTTTTTCAAGGCTTTTTGAATCTCGAAATACAGTTGGTGTAGCCCCGGGGATTGGGCCGGAGATTCTTTAGTAAATGAACTGAAATCCAGGTATATATCTCCGGTTCTATCAAAAGAGTGGGAGATACCTTCGGATATTAGAGCTACCTCTTGCTTTTCTTTTACGGTCTGCCCCGAAATTAACTCTAATAGCTGAATAAGTTCGGGAATAACGTTCTCCTGGCATTCAAAATATTGAATCAAAGGGATATGTAGCATGTGCATCTCGGATGCCCAACAGGCGTATTGGCCGCATATCAATTGTCTTGCCCTGTATACACGCTGTGTAAACGCTGGTTCAGGAATTATTGATATACCATATCTTATTGACAATATGTTCACCTGGATTTCTGGTTGGGAATTATTCGCCTAGATTGATGACTATGTTGTCAGGTGAGCGAGCTAGGACTGCCTCCTGAGGTTCATCAAATGGATTGGCTTCTATGTGAGGTACATGTGCTGGAACGAATAGGAAGTCACCCGGCCCAGCATCAATGAATTCTTTAAAATCTTCACCAAAATAAACTCGCACCTTACCTTTCAATACATATGCCGCAGTTTCTGCTTCTCCATGATGGTGAGGCGGCCCTTCTTCGTGAGGAGCTGCAGTCACTAAACCAAGCCATATTTTAGACGATCCGTTAGCCCCGGGGACTATACCCGGGCTTCTGACCATGCCACGTGTCTGAGTCGTGGTGCTCGGGTCTTGGGCTCCATGGATGACGTAAGGTTTTTCTCCGGTAGCAGATGTGCTCATATACAACGTCCTTTATCTCCAAAGATATTTCAAACAATTTATCATGTTTTATTCTGAGATGGATGGTATTTCCAGGGTTTAGGCCTGTCAAGTGGATTTGAAGATAATGTTAGAAAACAATTGAAGGGGGAAGTAGTAATTTCTGGATTAGGTTAGACTCATGAAGTACAATTAATTGAGTGGGTGATGGGCGTTTGCCAACACAAACAGAATCTATAGAGCGTTAGATTGCGTCTAATGAGAGAGATAGTCATATGAGTCAGCTTCCACCTGAAGTGTTTCAGTTGATCGATGCCGCGATATTAGAGGATCAGACTTTTAATGATCCCACTAGCCACGTGTTGATTCCCAGCGAGATAGAAGGTAAAGGGATGCTTAGGGCTAAAGCTAATGGAATTTTGGCAGGTATAGATGTTGCTAAAGCAGTATTTCACCGCGTGGACCAGGATTTGGACTTTCAAGTTTTGTTATCGGATGGTGACAATCTATCTCCCGGGTCAGACATTGCTTCTGTAAACGGTTCAGCTGGTAGCATTCTTAGGGCTGAACGTATTGCTTTAAACTTTTTGCAAAGAATGAGTGGCATCGCAAGCGATACCAACGCCTATGTTAACGCGGTGGCTGGTTATGATGTCCGTATTGTAGATACTCGAAAAACCGTTCCGGGACATCGATATCTAGATAAATACGCTGTTAGGATGGGAGGCGGATTCAACCATAGAATGAATTTAGCGGATGGTATATTGATTAAAGATAACCATATCGAAGCCTTACGATCTCAAGAAATGGGGTTAAAAGAAGTTGTTCAAAAAGCTCTTGCAGGGGCATCACATACCATTAAAGTCGAAGTTGAAGTTGAAAGCCTTGAAGGGCTACAGGAGGCTTTAGCGGCAGGAGCTGATATTGTCATGCTGGATAACATGGGGGTAGACCAGATGAGGGAAGCAATGGTGATAGCGAAGGGGAAAACTGTTGTGGAGGCATCAGGCGGGATAAATTTGGAGACTGTTAGAAGCGTTGCTGAAACCGGAGTGGATCTGATTTCTATTGGAGGGTTGACACATTCCACTCAGGCGCTAGATATTAGCCTAGATTTAGAGTTTTTTTAACAAGCATTGTACAAAATAGGAGGGACTTTACATGGCTCGATTACCCAACTTAGAAAAAGAACAGCTTAGACCTGAGGATCACCAGTTTTATGAATCTATCGCTGACAGTCGGGGTAGTGTAAGGGGCCCCTATGGTGTTCTACTACACAGTCCTGATTTAGCTGCCAGAGTGGCTCATACCGGTACATATGTACGGTTCAATTTCGACATGTCAGAAGCCTTGAAAGAAACCATTATTATTACTACTGCTCGGGAAATAAGAAGTCAGTACGAATTCTCGGCCCATGCTCGTTTGGCGCGACAAGCCGGTGTAAGCGACGATACTATTAAAGCTATAGCCAATGGTAGTGCTCCTGCCGGTCTAAGTGGCGATGAAGAATTATTGGTTAAGTACGTTAAAGAATTAGTCCAAAACCACAAAATTAGTGACCAGACTTTTAACTCAGTAAAGGATAAATTCGGCACCCAGCGGACTGTGGAGATCACAGGGTTAGTCGGTCATTATTTGTTGGTAGGCCAAATTTTACTAGCATTTGAGGTCGATTTGCCAGACGGTGTAGAACCGGAGATACCCGAATAACAAGCAACTAGAGCAGATGGCCTTAATTTCAAATTCAATCAAAGGATATGTCGATGTTACCAGCAGAAGGGCTACTTACAGCGCTAGAGAGGAATTGGGCAATGGTCGATACTGCATTGGAAGGCTTGGATGATGAAATTCTGTCACGGCAGCCGAATTCCCAATGTAATTCGATATCCTGGACTCTTTGGCATATGGACAGGGTTTTGGACACCTTTGTTCACACAAGATTGCAAGATATCCCCCAATGTTGGGTCAAGGATGGCTGGTATGAGAAACATGGTATGACCGACGATCCGGAGGAACGCGGGGTAGGTTGGACCATTGATCAAGTAGCTTCATGGAACTCACCAACATCATCAATACAGTTAGGATATTATTCTGCTGTGAAACAAGCAGCTAGAGAGTACATCGCTTCCTTGACCCAGGATCAACTTGAAGTGAGCAGGGTGATACTGCCGGCCCCCGAACCTAGGACAGTTTCAGCTGCTTTAGGGCAGGTTACATGGGATAACATTGCTCATGGTGGACAGATAGCCTATTTGAGAGGATTTTTTAGTGGTATGGGCTGGTATTCTATTTAAACGCGACGCGGAAGTTGGCGATCCATGCTGTCTAACATGACAGTGACAGGTCCATCGTTAACCAGATAGACTTGCATGTACTGTTGAAATATCCCAGTCTCAACCGTCAATCCATATCCCTCGAGAAGCTTTATAAAGTGGCTATAATATATCTTGGCCTCTGTTGGGCTTGCGGCATCTGTGAAGTCAGGGCGACGTCCTTTCCTAGTTTTCGCGCATAAAGTGAATTGGCTGACTAATAGGATTGGAGCTTGTATATCAAGGGCAGATTGGTCGAAATTGGTTTTATCTCCGGGAAATATTCTAAGATTAGCTATCTTGTTAGTTAACCACTCGCAATCTTTCAGTTCATCCGATTTATTTATTCCCAATAATATTAATAGGCCGGGTCCTATGCGACCAACATGACTCTCTTCGACCTTAACGGATGCTTCTGCTACTCTTTGTATCAGGGCTTTCAATACGTGGAGTCCTTTCATGTCCTATCGGACAACTAAGGGGTATTGATACGGGTTTAAGTGTTAGAGTCAGAAGTGGCTTTTGACGCGGAGTCACTCTTGGTATCCGTGGTACTGGTAGTACTATTTTCTCCAGCCTTTTCGCTCTTGGTATCACTACTGGATGAGTCTTTACTGCTAGTGGTTTCTTTGGTTTTCTCTTCGGCCGGCGCTTTAGGTCTGCCGTAGTCAGTAGTGTAAAATCCAGATCCTTTGTATATGACTGGCACGGCGTGAAAAACCCGGCGACCTTCCCCAGAACATTCAGGGCAGGTACCCGAGCCTGCTTCACTAAAACTTTGTCTCAGTTCAAATTCATTTCCGCAACTTTTGCATTGGTAATCGTAGCGGGGCAATTTAGGCCTCCCGGGATAACTTTGCGTTGATAGACGCTCTGGTAATCATATAAATTTATCATCGGCTTCCCTACGTGTCAATGCGAATATCGTCGTCTGTGAGATCTTATTCCTATGTATATCAAACTATTTTGGTTTAATAAATACAGTATTCTGTCCTGAGATTTAATGGTTGCATAATAAGGATATACTTAAGACCAATATCAGAGAGATTGAAATAAATGTTAGGAGAGGTGATGGCAGAGATTTTTGTTTTAGGGGCTGGGACTCCGACTCCAACTCCAGAAAGATTTGGTAGTTCACATGTACTCAAATTAGGCGAAGATTTACTGATGTTCGATTGCGGTCCGGCTGCTACGCACAAATTGGTTAGAGCAGGATTATTTCCGACTCAGGTTAACTATCTCTTTTTTACGCATCACCATTTTGACCATGATATTGATTATCCTTGCTTTCTACTCTGTCGGTGGGATCAGAGCATCGGCCAAGAAGCCGAGCTCCAGGTATTCGGGCCCCAATTAACCGAAAAGATTACTGAAGGTATCATTGGCGATACCGGATTATTTTCACATGACTGGAAGGCTAGAGTTAACCATCCGCTGAGCCAGCAGGTATTTGTAAATCGGGGAGGTACACTTCCTCGGGTACCTCCTAGAGTTTCTGCGCGGGATGTTGGCCCGGGGCTGGTATATTCAGGAGGTGATTGGGTGGTCACGGCGGCACCAGCTGATCATGTGCAACCTTGGCTGGATTCTTTGGCTTACAGGGTCGAATGTTCTGACGGAAGCATAGTGTTTACCGGAGACACCAGCCCCTGTGAGAGTGTCGTGGACTTGGCCAGAAATGCGGATGTAATGTTGTGTATGTGTTGGGACGATCAAGAGATAATGCAACAAAATGGCGAATTTCAAGGTCAGTGTGGAACCACAGGAGCAGCAGAAATGGCACAGGCGGCGGGAGTCAAGAAATTAGTGCTGGTCCACGTCGGTCCACATCTGTCGGAGATGGAACCAATGAACAAGGGTTTGGAAGATATTGGGCGAATTTATGACGGGGAGGTGATTTTCTCCAGAGAGTTAGATCATTTGGTTGTTTAACTCCCGGTTCTAGCGCCTCTGCCTACGGCGTCGCCGCGCGGCTCTCTGGGCGGCTAATCGTTCTTTCTGAGCCTTAGAACGGAAGAATCGTCGATCCTTTAATTCTCGAAGAATGCCTGCATGCTGAACCGATGCTCTAAACCTATTAACTAGGCTTTCAGGGGTCTCTCCCTCTCGAGGAGTTACGTATGCCATATAATCACCTGTTTTCCGAATAAGGAATCATGAGTTAATGTAACACAAGACTTATGGAGGAGTAAACGGACGACGAAGATTGAGTTTAAGGAGTATATTTATTCTTCTTCATATGATTTCTCCATCCCTCATATCAACAATCCTGTCACTTATTTGAGCTATAGTTGGGTCATGGGTAGCTACTATCACTGTAACCTCCCGTTCAGTTGAAATTCCTTTTAGAATGTTAGAGATCGATATTCCTGTAGCTGTATCGAGTTCTCCGGTAGGTTCGTCTGCAAAGACAATTTGAGGGTTAGGAGCTAATGCGCGTGCTATTGCTACCCTTTGTTGTTCGCCTCCTGAAAGCTCATATGGGCGATGAGCTGTTCTACCACTTAGCCCTACTAATTTAAGTGTATCGTTGGCGATTTTTCGCCTTTCTCTCCACGAATAGCCCCGAATATGCAAGGGTAATTCCACATTTTCATAAGCTGACAACAGTGGTAATAGTCCGAAAGATTGGAATATAAATCCGATGTTTTGCCTGCGTATTTGAACCATTCCAGTATCCGAAATATCAGATAGATCCTGATTTTGCAGCAGTATTTTCCCTTCCGTAGGTTGATCTAGCCCGGCTAATAGGTTAAGGAGGGTCGTTTTACCGGAGCCAGATCGCCCGGTGATTGCGACGAACTCTCCCGGTTTGATATCTAAAGTGACGTTCTTTACTGCGTTGACAGCTGTATCTCCAGTCCCAAATTCTCTACTGATATTTATTGCTGTGATTATTGGATGGCCAATGGTATTATCCCTGTCTGTCTGGCTGCCTTGAGTAATATCTTTATCGTTTTGCATTGGTATGCCCTCGATAATGTAGTACTTGTTACACGTATCTAGCTATTAAACTAGTCTGTTGAAGCTGGACTGATGCGAATTTGCCCGTCCTCTATTTGGGCTATAGCTAGTCCTTCCATTCTGAGTTCATCTAGATATTCTTGGGGAATCTGGAGCCGGCCGACTTGGTCTACGACGATGAAATTTCTTTGAATAGCGTTTCCGGATCGTTCGAATGAAGCTTGCAAACGAGTTTCAGCGCTTATCCTACCGTCCCGTATAATTACTACCCTGTTCACGAATTGTGATATACCTGGGTAGTGGGTCACTATGACTATAGTTGTTCCTAATACCTTGTTCATATCCTGAAAAAGGTGAAATATCTCATCTGCCATTTGTGAGTCCAATTCTCCTGTTGGTTCATCTGCTAAGAGGAGGGGTGGTTGGTTAGCCAACGCAACCGCTATAGCTACCCTCTGCTGTTCTCCACCGGAGAGCTGAGCAGGACTTCTGTTTTGTTTATCCTCCATTCCTAGTACCTGTAGTAATTCTCTGCCGTGTTCCTTTCTTTTACGGGAATTTACCCCTGAGATCGCCATTGGCAGTTCAATATTTTCTAATACAGAGAGGTACGGTACGAGATTCCGACTGGTAGTCTGCCATACGAATCCAACGTCAGTTCTTCTATAGGAAACTAACTCCTTTTCAGAAATATTTAACATATCCCTGTTACCAACATAAACTTGCCCTGCAGAGGGCCTTTCTAATCCAGCGAGTATGTTAAGGAGAGTGGTTTTGCCACTGCCGCTGGAGCCTACTATAGCTATTAATTCGCCCTTTTGGACTTTTAAATCTAGGCCTCTAAGTGCGACTACTTCTAAATCCGCAGGTTTGAAAATTTTAAATAGGTCCTGGCAGACGATGTAATCACGATTTTCTGCCGGCGATTGAAAGATATTTTCGTTTGTATAAGAGTCATCTGACATGGTTAATCTCTCACTTTAAATTCAAAACTGGCGTCTGATAAATTATCATCATCCGGACTCCCCCGCCCGTAGGACTCTTTGGATTTCAAGCTTTTTAGTAAACCAACTAAGCCACAGGCCACTGCATATGAACACGATACCCATCAAAAGGTAGGCTAGTAATAATATGATCCAATTTATCTGGAATATCATAGGTGGGGTTACTCTCAGACCGTTTTCCGATATTTCTAAGACCGGGAGTAATAAAATCCCGATTTGTTGTCCGACTAGAGTTCCGACTAATGCCCCGATTCCAATTACCAATAATAAATTAAACCAGACGATTGCATTCACTTGACTGTGCGACGAACCTAGAGTTCGAAGTAAGGCGTATTCTGTTAAGCGTTCCCGTGTGTCGACATAAGCAAATAAAATCATACCGGTACAGCTAGCCAATAATAAGGCTAAGAACATAATAATCAACAATCCTCCCCACCCAGCACTGTTCAAAGGTTGTTCTGTTCTGTTTTTTATTACTTGTTCGCCGGAGTACATTTTTTTGATACGGAGGTCCTTTGAATCAAAGGCAGGTTTAAAATCAGGATGCGGTGATTCAGGATGGTCTAAACGAACCCATAATTCATTGGGCCCGCCTATGATCCGTGAACTATGGAGGTTCGAATAATGGATATAAGCAGATTGATCTAAAACCATAAATGGTTGATATCGAGGATCGAGAGTAGGGAAATAATCAGCTATTTGGGACACTTCTATGGGAATGGAATAACTTGATAGTCCTAATGAAAGATGATCGCCTATACCTATTGCCGCATCCTTAGATAATGAAGGGCTAATGATCACAGGAATAGCTTCTTCAGCTGGGCCGGGTCTGATTCCTTTGGTTCCAATTCCACTCGCCGACCAACTAAAGGCTACAGAATTACTACTCCCTTGCCTCGTTACCGTCAGGTTATTTTCTAATGCATTTAATCCTGGTGCGCTAAAATCTTCGATTACTTGCCAGTTGCTCAAATCTTGAGTATTCGCAATGGTTTGATCACCAAATGGTCCAACGGTGGTGAGTTGGTCAAAGAAGATAATTCCAGGGTCTTCGACCCCAGAAAGGCTAGTTATTTGTAAGCTTAAAAGAGTAAGCGGCGGTCTTATGTCTGATTGGTCGGATTTTCCAAAGTGTGCAGGGAATTCATTTTTAGATGATGTTGAGCCTCGTATATCATTTCTGTTATCGGGATATAATGGCGCTTGTAATAATTGCCAACCAGGGTTTTCCAGGGTGCCAAAAGATATGTCTAAATATGTGCCGTTCGAATCAATGACCCTTGCGGATAACCCCAACCTTGGATCGCTCATACCTGGTTGTACCCATGCCCCTAGGGTGGTTGCGTCTTCGGGTAACTTTAGACCGTGATTAGGATCTAATAAAGGGGATGTGTTTAGCTTCACCGGATTAATATTAGACATCAACTCTTCTAAATGCATGCCATCAACAAAATCTGGTCGGTACCAAGCGGCCTGACTAAAACTATCTGTATCCACTGCTAGAACTGATATACGTCCGGTATTGAAACTTCGTGTTAATAGATGTCCAGTTACTCTGAGAGCTTCAGCAGATCCCGCTGTGTTTGGGAGTTGAGTGGATAGATCAGATAATCCAAATGTTCTGGTAGGAAACCTGTCGCCATTATGTTCTATCCTGAGATCCGCTCCTACTTCATACATCGATCGGTCTAGTTGATTTTGCCCTAAAGTAGAACTCAAGGCGCTTCCAATAATTCCAAGGGCAGTTGCTAATGTTAATAAGACTACTAACGTGCCTGGAAGTATTGGGTCTCGAGATATACGCCTTAGCCCTTGAACCAACCAGGCGGGACCGAGACGTTCCAGTGCGCCAGAAACTAATCTAGCTGCTATAGGGAATATTCGTAAGATTATCAATCCGAAAGCCAATAACCCGATCACTGGTCCTAGCAAAAGTGTGTAATCTAATCGAGGTTCTCCGGTGGTGATATTTGTGGTTATGAAATCACCGCCTGTTTCTATTTGGAGCCAGATCAGTAACAATATACCCAGTAATAAAAAGTCTATGTAATAACGATGGATTAACGGTGCGTGAGGAGGTCTGGCTCCAGCTTGGCGGAATTCTATAATTCCGTGACGGGCCCCAATAATAGTTGATCCCGTCAAAACCAATACGGATAATAAGGCTCCGGCAGTCCCTATAATTACTGCTTCTGGGGTCACCATGATAGGTATACTATCGGCTTCAAAATTAAACAACAAGCTACCTAACGATCGGCCAATGACAGGTGCAACGAATATGCCGATTATCAAAGCAGGTATAGCAAGTAGGAAACCTTCTATCATGGCTAATATACCGATTTGCGTTGTGGTAGCTCCACGGCTCTTTATTACAGCTATTTCTGAAGAACGAGTTCTGACGATAAGATTAGCCGCCAAAGCTAGGTAATAGACTAATATCCCGCAAACAAGGAATATCATCAGCAAGATAGGGATACGCGCTAAGAGTAGCTGCTCCGAATATGTGTCTAATACCCGGTTTAATTTGACGGTATTACTGCTGTTTTCTAATCTAGACGACAAATGGAATTTAATATCGTGAATCACACTTTGAATCATGGGCACTTGATTGGCATTTATATTTTGTCTGTCTAGTTGGTATACCCAAGTGACGTTACTGTATAACCCTGGATAGCTTGATGCTATTTGATCAGTGATTCCTAATTCGGTGGTAAATAAAGGGATAAATGTCCACCGTTTATCTTTATAGCTAAAATCTTTCTCACGCCCATACCAAATGTCATCTTGTGTATTTATCCGGCGAAACATCCCTACTATTTTAATGTTCATCCTCACAGGATTATCAAGCCCGGATGCCGGGAATATTTCCATTGAGTCGCCAATTCCCAGGTCTAGCAAATGTGAGCCGCTTTGGTCTATTACTACCTCAAGGGGATTCTGGACATTTGTTTGGCTCAGGCTAGATAGGGTTTCTGGCCACCTACCTGAGATTAACTCCGTCAACTCCGGTTCTTTTAAATCTGTCATATGTTGTATTTGCCCACGAGGTCGGAGATCATTTTCCAACTCTAAATGGGGATGCCCTGCAAAGAAAAAGGTGGAGGTTTGTAGATGCCTTCCCATTCGAGAGATGTAGGGGAGTAGTTTGGTAGAGACATGTTGATCGACTAATGCCACGCTGTTTTCGTAACGGGGAGTACGCCCAGCTAAATTAGGCTCATCAAGGTCATTAAAAACTCTAACTAAGATGTTTGCCTGTTCTTTAGTCGCGGCGGTGAGGGTTGTCCGTAGAGCTGCCTCTGCTAGTACATTGGAGAAAATTACTCCGCTTGAAAGAAGTGTAACTCCTAGTAATATGCCTAAAAATAAGACCAATTCGAGAAGCCAATTAGAATAGATTCTTCGGATAGTTAAAATATATCCAAGGTTTAATAAAGAAACGGTTCTGTTATGCTTTTTGGCTGTATTCTTATCTAACATTTTGTTAATCACCAGCCCGTAATATGTCTGAAATCGACAAACGGGTTGACGAGTATATGGAAACCAAAATTGAAACTACGCAGGATATGATGACTCCAATGACACCTAGTAGCAATAATCCGGGATCCAATTCGAAAATTACAGGAGGTACAACAGTTCGGCCTCGTACATTCTGATCTAGAAAGGTGAGCATCCACCGAGCTATCAAAAAACCGACACTGGCACCGGTTATCAGCCCAATAACAGTTACAAAAATTCTTTCTGACATTAACGCTAAAATCATCTGTAGACGTGAGACACCCAAAACGGACAGGACGGACAACTCAATTTTTCGGATTCTCATCGAGACTGTAACCTGGATTAGTAGAGTGATTAGCACCGTGATGGAAATTACGGCGATACTAAGGATAAACAGTCCATTCCAACTGCTCCCATATAGTGGGTTGGTGACTGCTAAGTCCACTAAGGATTGCCGATCTTGGATCTGGGTCGTGCTAGGTAAAGTTTGTTTCAATTCTGAAATTGCTGTAGATCTATCGGATCGTTGATCTAAAGATAACCAGAATTCCTTAGGGCGTTCAACTAGGTCACCTGAATACCTTCTAGAATATTCCAGATATTCCTTTATTGATATTATGATGAAAGATTCTGATGAAGGAGTAAATGTCGGGAAAAAATTCGTAGTATCTGCTATTACTATCGGGATAATTCGCTTATCTATTTTTAGTCTTATTTGTTGGCCTTTGTGAAATGTAGGGCCGCCGATGGCAGGTATTGGAGACTCACCCGGTGGGATTAAGATACCTCTATGATTCTTTTCCAATGGCTCAATCCATGAGAAACCAACCCCTAGGTCACCAGATCTTTTATATTGATCAGAGATGATTATTGCGTCAGGAGAATTTTTTTCATGGGCAAACACTGTCCATCGATTGAGTTGTTCGAAATCTTCAATCACTTGGCTTTGTTTAAGGGTTTTATTCATCGCGGTGATATCGTCGAAGCTAAGACTGCCTGGGGGCATCCTGGAAAATCCACTTCCCGATATGAACAAAGAAACCAGGCTTAAGGGATCAGATATAGAGGAAGGTAGATCAGTAATATCAGCCTCCATATAAATCCAACCACCATTTGCTGGGCCAGCATTACTTTTCGATTCGAAAACCCCCATTATCACGTTATGGTAAAACCCTGAAGGATCAAGGAGGCTGGCATAGAAATTAAGAGACAATCCGGAAACACCTGAGTTGAGGTTCTCAGTGTTGACCCAAACGCCAATATGGTCGGAATCAACGGGTATAACTATTCCAGGAGACGGGACAGCTTGTAGATCAGTGGCAATTGAATTGTGTGATTGTATGGGTTGTAATAAATCGGTGAGGGTATCCTTATTTGGTGATAAATCGGCTCGGAACCAGGATGTGCTTGGGAATGTCGCAGGATCTATGGCGAATAACTTTGTTCGGTTACCACCTGAATCTCCCAACAATATTCCTGTCTCCCGAATTACTGGGCTTACAGTTTCTACCCCCTCTATATCCATTATTTCCTGTCTGCGCGACTCATATTTTTGATCCGAGAAAGAAATCTGGGTTAATACTAGATCTCCTCCATACTTATAAAGGTACTGATCCTCTTGGCTTTTGGTTAAGGTCTCCTGAAATGCGGAACCAAATACAGAGATAGCTGTAGCCATCATGACAATTACTGTAATCAATCCAAGAGATAGGGAATCCCTAGCTATTCTAGAAAACGATAATCTTATCCAAACGGACGGAGTATGAGAAACTAATTTTGCAGCGATCTGAGATATAAAAGGGAAAATCCTTAGTATCACAAATGAAGTGGTTATCAGACCCAGAGTCGGGACCAGCAAAAGAGTTGGGTTTATTTTTACCGAAGAGGATGAGATTGCTTTTCCAACCAAACTGTCTCTTTGTTCTAATTGCCACCAGAGAATTGCCATTATTATAATTATCAGGATATCGATATAGTAACGTTGTATTAAGACTGTTTGGTTAGGGCGCGATCTGGATCGCAAAAATTCTAGGATATGAATGCGACTGAGATCTATACTGGAAAGAGTCAATATAACTAAACTAAGTATTCCTCCGGTGGCTGACCATAGGAAAGTATAAAAAGATAGTCCGGCTGAGGATGCTTCCCAGGTGCCCGCTGGTTGTATTGTGGTCAAAAGCCATGTTTTGGATATAAGTAGAGCTAAAAATGGCCCTGTTATGGTGGCTGCTAGAACTATTAGACCTTCTGTTAAGGTGAGGAGGCAGATTGCTTGTGTTCGACTGGTTCCTCTGCTGCGGAATATGCTGGCTTCATCACTCCTAGATCGAGCTAGAAATCCTAATATCACGAATAGGAAATATAGAATTATTGCCAAGACTAATGCCACAAACATAATTAGTGGGACTCTAGACCATAATAAGTCTTGTTGGAACGTTGCCAACAACCCTGTTCCTCTGCTGTTTTCGAGTAACGTCAAAAGTAATGACCGGGGAATTTTTTTATTTATATCGGTTTCAAGCCCGGCAAAGGCTTCTCGCGTATCTTGAACAGCCTCATATCGGAGATTTTCTGTATTTACATATAATAACCAGCCAAAATCGCCAATCAATGAACTAAAGCGGTTGCCAATACCGTCTAAAAAAGCGGATTCCTGAACGTAGAACGGTATTAATGGCTTCTCATCGACTTCTTGTAGATTGAAATAGAATGGTACTCCTAACCAATAGGGATCGAAGGGATCAGTAGGATGTGATATGCCGGATATTTTTAATGTTATGCGCTGGGTAGTATCGGTTTTATATGGGAAAAGGAAAACTTCGTCTCCTACTGAAATGGCCATAGATTTTGCTGCTTGATCCCCTATTACCGCTTCAAGGTATACACCATTCTCATCGATCTTGTATTCCTTAGTGGGCCAATTACCATCCGTCAACTCAGAGTATCGTTCGAATTGGGTAAGGAAAAATGGGCGTCCTAATAGAATCTCAAGAGAAGCACGATTTGGGTCAGGGGAGTAAGCAAAAGGTACATTCGGGTGTGTCTGCCCGCGGCGGTTAGTATGATCCAAAATAAAGCCGATTCGTTGTTGGATTATATTGTTAACAGTAGAGTTCAAGGATTCATAGTCTGCTCTGGCAATGGGACGATTGTGGACCATTAATTGCCCGTTTAAGGCATTAGGCGAACTAGTTGCTATAACGTGTTGTAAGCCACTTTGAGCTAGTGCTTTAGAGTAAATTTCACTGGCGGAAGCAATTGTAGTTGTTGCCATCACGCCGAAAGAGGTTATGGCTAGAATTAGCCAGATTGGTCGAATGCGACGGGGAATCAACCAGAGAACAACGCTTATCCAGTTCAACATCTAATACGAAGAGCCTTTCAAACGACTGATAATTAAAGCATTAATCAAATTCCTTGGAACTATACAGCATAAATTCCGAATGTGACCATTGGTGTTCAATATTAGGCAAGCATTTGATAGATCAAGGGTTTAGCTATGGTCTGAATCCTTGATCAATCTTCTCAAAAGCGGTAAAACTTGCTCAGCAGTTCTGTGACATTCTTCTACATGAGGAAATCCCGATAATATGAATTCGTCTATCCCGAGTTTCCAATAAGATAATAATTGCCCGGCCACCTGTTCTGGGGTTCCAACCAGAGCGCTACCACAATTTACTCGCACTTCGGAGAGACCATTCCATAAATGAGGTGCCAAGCGATGGTCTTTGACTTGGCGTGCCTGGGCTTGTTGACCGACCATTGCCGTTCCCTCGATCGCTGCCCGTCTCTGAGCCTTAACCTGAGGGTCTGCGTTGCTGATGAGTTGATCAGCTGCCTCCCATGCTTCCTTTTCTGTATTTCGCACAATTAGATGAGTCCGTAAACCATAAAACTCATCACGTTTAGTTTTACGAAATTGGCTTCTTAGAGAATCAAGTCTACCGGCAGTGTCGTTTAACGGCTCAATCCATCCGAGATGTACGTCGGCTTGTCGAGATGACAATCCCATGGCCCGCTCAGAGACTCCACCCAAATAAAATTTGGGTCCGGTATCGCCGGGTGACGGCGAACAAAAAGCTCCGTTAAGCCGATAAAATTTACCTTCATAATAGATTGGACCAGGTCCTTTCC
>CAJXEF010000027.1 GCA_913052545.1 uncultured Chloroflexota bacterium | reverse complement strand
CATCTTAATACACAGGAAAACGACCACATAGAGATCTAAGGAGTGTAAAGCATGAACCACGGTTACTGGAGGATTCTGAAGGTACTGGGATTTATGTCCCTGTTAACAGCATTAGCCCTGGTTATCGCCTGCGGAGGAGCCGCAGCGCCCGAGACACAAATTGTGGAGAAAGAGGTCATCAAGGAAGTTGAAGTTGTAAAGGAAGTAGAAGTAATAAAAGAGATAGCCGGGAAGGACGTAATCAAGGAAGTCGAGAAGATAGTAGTGGCTACTCCTGTTCCGGGATCAGCCCCAGGCGAAACTACCCCTGTAGGCACATTGAATGTTGGGCAGAAAGAGCTGGGAATATTCATGGGTCATCCGAGGTTAGCTGGAAATCCCCAGGTATTCGTCCAGGGAACAGCTCCAATAGGGGAATCTCTTAACACAGTTAGTGCGGACCTGGAAGTGATTGGCATGCTGGCCAAGTCCTGGGAAGTATCCGCTGATGGGCTTATCTGGACGTTCCATTTGAATGAAGGGGTCCAGTTCCACAAGGGATACGGGGAGATGACAGCGGAAGATGTGATCTGGTCGTTCCAGCAGCTTGGTGCGAGCGAGAAGCATCCCCGTGCGTCGAACATCCGTGGTGTCTGGTCCAGTGCTAATGGATCGGTAGAAGCACCAGACCCTTATACGGTGGTACTCAATACAGGAGACCCGTGGTCTCAGGTGCCCATCCACGAGATGCTGACCAGCCCCGGTGGATCGGGAACATGGGTCGCGAGTAAGAAGCAGACCGAAGAAATCGGGGAAGATGAAGCCAACGGCCAGATATCAGCCACTGGACCCTGGGACCTGGTAGGGGCAAGGACTGGCGAATTCTGGCGGATGCTGGCAGTAGAAGACCATTGGAGGAAGACCCCTCACTTTGAAGAGATGGTGTTCTGGGAGATTCCAGAGGAATCCTCTCGTATAGCTGGTTTGCAAACGGGACAGCTGGATACGACCCTGATAGCCTTTGACTCGATACCCGTGATTGATAAAATGCCTGGAACGGAGCTAATGTCCTTCCCTGGTGGAGGAGAATCAGCGCTTACGTTTTACGGTCAGTACTACGTGGGTATAGGGACTGAAGACCAGCAGCAGGGCTATGATCCGAGCTATCCGTGGGTATCGTCCAATCCGGACCTGGATTCACCGGAATGGGAGGAAGCCAGGCTGGTACGTAAAGCCCTATCAATCGCTATCGATCGAGAGGCCATAGTTGAAACCTTACTCGCTGGTAGAGGACAGGCTGCGGTGTTATGGGATTTCGGTCAGTACGAGAAGACCTGGTTGCCGGACGACATGCGCTGGGAATACGATCCCGAGAAAGCCAAGGCAATGTTAGCGGAAGCTGGCTATCCGGATGGATTTAACATCACTCTGACCCCTTCACTTCGTGGTGCGCCAGTGGAAGTAGAAGCCTGTGAAGTGATCTCGACCATGTGGGAAGCCATAGGTGTCGAGGTCAAATTCCAGAGGCTACCGTACTCTACGTTACGTCCGAGCTTAATCGCACGGAATTACCACGGTTCGACCTGTCACGCTGGTGGAATAAGGTTGGAGCCTGGGCAGGGATTCTCCGGAATGTTATCCAAGGCAGTGCATGGAGCGGTCTGGAACAGGGGTGCCGAGCATCCGTGGCTAGACGAGATGGTATCCAAGCACCAGGCCACTATCAATTCGGACGAACGTAAGAAGGTTGCCCAGGAGATCGCACAATTCATGTTCCACAACGCGGTCACTGGAGTAGGCCTGTACAACTTTGACGTAGTATGGCCTGTAGGTCCCAAGATCGAGCCCTGGTTAGAAGGAGTAAGGTACAGGGATCTTCGGAACATCAATGGGTACGAGTACATTAGACATCGGCAGTAGATTAATTCTGCAAACTCGTAATACCCGGTGAATAGGGACTCAAAAAGCTACCGGCCTGTTGAAGGCCGGTAGCTTTGTTTTTAGTACTCCAAGAAATTGATTTATTTTAATGTTAAGTTTTAATACCCGTCAGTGGTGGTTTTCGGCAATTAGCTAAATGGCGGTTTTAAACGGTATATAAGAATAGGTATGAAAAAACTAAATTGCTACTAAAACAGTTACCCAACTAATAAAGTAGTTTAATTACTGATATAAAAAGGTTTGACTTAAAAAGTTGACAAAACACCGGGATCGATTATAGTACTCCTGCGTGTACATTTTTTTGCACATATATATAAAGGATCTACCACATCAGCGACGCAATTCGGAGTGGTAGTCACCGAATCCGTAATGTATAGTCTCACTCAGCCATTTTATAGGTCATTTGGTAGTTGTTTCAATTATAAAACCTCGGAACAGATAAATGGAATTAGATATAGAACTATGGCTACATCGAAAATTAAGGCACTTGATTGCAATCAAACGAAACCAGGAGGGCAAGACTGATGTTAAAACTGGCTAGGAACGCGAGATTCTTCCTATTTTTACCCTTGATTCTGGTACTCTTTTTCGCCGCCGCCTGTGCAGCTGCGGAGCCTCAGGTGATCGAAAAGGAAGTTATCAAAGAAGTCGAGAAGATCGTAGAAGTGGAGAAGGAAGTCCAAAAAATTGTCGAAGTGATCAACGAAACGGTCAAGGAAGTCGTGGTGGTAGCAACTCCCGTACCTGGTGTTTTCAAAACGGAATTACCTAACTGGGTAAGCATAGGAGCGGACCACCACTACAATGGCGCGCTTACATTCGTCCACCGGGCCAATCCTGGGTTTTTGGACGTCCATTACGGGGCCAGTTCAACCACAACGTTACTGCCTTCGGGCCCTCGTTTCAACCAGATTCTGATGTACGATCCCCAGGCATCTAGCGAGATCACCGGAGACCTGGCCCACAGCTGGGAGGTCTCTGATGATGGGATGGAGTTCATTTTCCATCTAAACCATGCCAACTGGCATGATGGAGAACCGGTAACGGCTGATGACATTATTTTCAGTTTGGACCGGATGGTGGAAGAGGGTGTGACCCGGGGCCGCGTAACCGCTGCTCGTGACTTCTACGCGCATGGAACCGGAGAAGCAATTGATGAACATACAGTCCGAATGCCCTTGAGCGCGCCGTCGTCTACTGCGCTGGGCTGGCTGGCTGTAGATTACTACAAGATGTATCCGAAGCATGTCGTAGAGAACAGAACCCAGGATGAATTGAACTGCTGTTATGAAAACAACGTGGGTTCAGGGGCCTGGGTGTTCAGTGATTGGAAGAAGGGAGATTCCTGGGAATTCGAACGGAATGATGGTTACTTCAAGGACCCCATGCCTTTCTTTGACACCATGAAGGTCTTCGTTATCGAGGACGCCGCCCGCCGATTGGCCAGCCTAACAACCCAGCAAGTGATGGGCTGGTTGGTGATGGGTGGAACGACTCTTGAAGACATGTTGCTGGTTCAGCAGGACTCGGGTGGAGCGATGCGAGCCTATGCGTCAGGTCCTGGCAGCATGCGTGGATTCTGGATGCACATTAATAAACCTCCATTTGATGACCCGCGTGTACGCCGAGCGGTATACCTGACAGTAGACCGGGAAGCGGTCCGCCAGGTCTCCTATTCTGGAGAAGGGTTCCCCGGTAACTACTTCCCGCCAGGATATGCCCACACCCCAGAAGAGATCCTGCAGTTCCCCGGCTGGAGACATCCCAAGGATGAGGACATAGCCCGGGCCAAAGAACTGATGGCCGAAGCCGGATATCCGGATGGAATGGAGTTGAACTGGAACGTGGACCAGGCCAAGGCATCCAGAACTGAAGCTGAAATGGTAGCGGCTCAACTGAAGGTCGCGTTGAACATAGACGTCGAGCTACAGGTACACGACCGCGCTTCTATGTACCAGGGCATGAGAGATGGGAGTCACAACTTCAGTAATGTGGGTTCGGGCCTGTTCTTCAAGGAACCTTCAGCTGTAATAGCCCAGTTCTTTACGCAGAACGTGCTGCGTAACCCGGAGAACTGGTCAAATCCCAGGGTGGATGAGCTGATCAGTGCCCAGGCAATCGAAATGGATCCTGAAGCCAGGGTAGCCCAGTATCGGGAGATGGAAGAGATCCTGAGCGGTGAACACCCGGATTATCCGGAACTGACCGCCCATTATATCCAGCTGTTCTGGTTGGGTCGTGCAGGGATGTTGGATCATCGTATCCAGAACTTCTTGCCTCCCTACCATCCCCATTGCGGATGGACTTATGAGCACGTCTGGTGGGATGAAAATGCACAGAATCCTGGACCGGATGCTCTGCCGGTATCTGGTTGATAACACGCTGTAGATGATAGAAAGTGTGAAAGCCTAAATAAGTAGATTACGTTTGCGGAAGTCGTGGCAAGCTATATAGCTTGCCACGACTGCTAAGTCCTCGGAAAATTACAGGAGGAGCAGTGAGACAGTACGCATTGAGAAGGATTGGCCTTTTCATCCCGACGTTGATCCTGACCACATTAATCGTATTCGTGCTCTTTTTCCTGGTACCCGGGGATGCAGCCCTGGTGATACTGACGGGAGAAGAGGGAGCGGGAGCGGTCACTCAAGAAGACATTGACCGTATGCGTCATGAGCTAGGTCTTGACCGGCCAATACACATACAGTACGGTAGCTGGATCTGGGGCATTTTGAGAGGGGACCTTGGGACCTCGATCTGGTACCAAACTCCAGTGGTCGATGAGTTAAAGGACAAATTTGCGGTCACGCTGGAACTGGCGATATTTGGGATAGCGATGGCATTCGTGATGGCGATACCGCTGGGGATAATATCTGCGGTAAAGCAGGATACATGGCCGGACTACGTAAGTCGCTTTTTATCGTTAGTTGGGATAGCGCTACCAACCTTCTGGTTATCGATCCTGATGGTTTACTTCCTGGCATACACTTTTAACTGGTTGCCACCGCTGGGATACGCGACTTTATGGGAAGATCCCTTTCTAAACCTGGAGCAGCTATTCTTTCCTGCGCTGGCGATAGCGTTTCATGATCTGGCGTTTACCGCGAGGGTGACCAGGTCATCGATGCTGGAGGTACTGAGGGAAGACTACATGAGAACCGCGCGGGCGAAGGGATTGAAGGAGATGACGGTGGTGGGTCGGCACGCGCTGAAGAATGCGATACTGCCGGTGATTACGGTGTCGGGTTACCAGTTTGCGAGGGCACTGGGTGGAGTGATCATCGTAGAGACGATATTTGTTGTGCCTGGCCTGGGAAGATTTGTAATTGAGAGCATATTACACCGGGACTTTGTAGTGCTGCAGGCAGTGATCTTACTGACGGCGGCAGTGGTGCTGTTCCTCAACCTGGTAATAGACATGTTATACGGGGTACTGGATCCGAGGATCCGTTACCAGTAGAAGGCCACTGGAGAGGATGGAGAAATGATAGAGAACGAAGCAGAAATACGTCCGGCCGGTGGTTTAAGCACGGGAGCGCTGGCTCCGTTGTACGGTTGGTACAGGTGGACATACCGGTTTTGCAGGACGAAGCCGTTGGGAGCGATAGGTGGGTTCATTACGGTGGTGCTGATACTGATAGCGATACTGGCACCGGTGATAGCGCCGTATCATCCCAAGGATATTAATGGTCCGAAAGACACACTGGGAGTATCAATTCAAGAGGCGGTACACCTACCGCCGCAGGCTCAATTTCCCTTTGGGACAGACCACGTGGGGCGTGACCTGTTGAGCCGTGTGATTCACGGGGCGAGGATATCTCTGTACGTGGGATTTGGATCAGTGATCCTGGGTGTAAGTTTAGGAGCTACGCTTGCGCTGGTAACGACATACGCGGGAAAGTACGTAGACCTGTCATTCCAGAGATTGGTGGATGCGATGATGGCGTTACCAGGTTTGATCATAGCGCTGGCTATCGTGGCAGTAATAGGATCATCAATGCAGAACGTGATCCTGGCGATAGTGATAGGGATGGTAGCGCCACTGGTGAGGACGGTGAGATCCCAGGTGCTGACTCTTAAGGAAACAGATTATGTACTGGCAGCGAGGGCAGTAGGGGCATCATCGAAGAGGATAATATTCCGACACATAGCGCCGAACTGTTTTGCAGTGGTGCTGGTGATAGCGACGTATTACCTGGGCTTGGCGATAACGATCGAAGCATCGTTAAGTTTCCTTGGGGTTGGAGTACCGCCCGATGTACCTAGCTGGGGAGGAATATTGAAGAGGGCAGCTGAAGAGCATGTAAAGACGGCGCCACACGTAGCGATATTCCCTGGGGTAGCAATATTCATAGTGGTACTTGGATTCAACCTGCTAGGGGATGCATTGCGGGACGTATTTGATCCCAAGCTTCGAGGTCGGTAAGAGGCGAATACACAACCCGGTTTATGGTGCTGGTCTCTTCTGTAGAGTTACTTTCAGCGTTTTCTTGGAATAGTCAGATCTTAAGACGTGTACGAGACTGATATCACCCGGGCGTTTGTGGTCGGCCAAATACGTCAACAAATCCTCAATGGAAGTAATTGTTACATCATCAATACCAATTATGATGTCACCCCCAATGATTGATTCCTGTCCGGAAGGATCTTGAATCAACTCACTTCCCAGAATCCCGGCTAATTCGGCCGGTCCTCCGACATCGAGGACCAAGGTGCCCTTGGTACCCCGGGGAAGTTTGAATTCCTTGGCTATTGCCGGAGTCATATTAGTTCCTCTAATTCCAAGCCATGCGTAATGATAAACTCCATTAGTTATTAACTCAGGAATCACCCGCTTGGCCGTATTTATGGGAACGGCAAAGCCGATTCCTGAACTACTTCCACTTCCGCTGATGATTTGAGTATTTACGCCTATTACCTCACCGTTTTTATTCAAAAGAGGGCCGCCCGAGTTGCCGGGGTTTATAGGAGCATCCGTCTGGATGACCCTAGGGATTGAGAATTGGCTATTACCACTTTTGATCGTGCGGCCGATGGCGCTAATGATGCCGCTCGTAATTGTGAAATCCTGTCCAAATGGGCTTCCAATCGCTATAGCCATTTGCCCTGGTTTAACTTCACTGCTGTCTCCTAGAGGTGTATTTGGAGGAGTGGGCATCACGTTGTTATTTATTAAACCCAGTACTGCGAGGTCGGAATCAGGGTCGGATCCAATAATCCCAGCTTCGAACTGTTCTCCATTGGCAAAAACAACGATTAGCTCTTCCGCACCGTTTACCACGTGATGATTGGTTACAATATTAGTATCCTCATCCCAGACAAACCCAGACCCCCCTACGCTCTGTAAACGTCCTTCACCTGAAACTCCTCTGGCTCTAATTTCTACTACTGAGGGCAGAAGTTCATTGTAGATTTCTGTCAATATGTTTTCTTGAGCTTCTACCAGGGTTAAGGGATCTTCTGCTGGGGGACGATTAGAAGGTATGGGCTTGGCGGGAGTGATTAACACACTACTATCGTCTGGAGACTCAGGATATGGAGTAGGAAGAGGGACAGGAGTGATCGTTGGTATTTGAGATACGATCTGAGAAACTTTGGCTTCTATAGTAGCTTCTTGATCGGGAGGATAATTATTTGGTTGAGGTACTAGTTCAGTTGAGCTGCAGGCTACTGTTCCGATTAGTAATACTGTGGCTAGCGTTTGTATTGAAATTTTGATATACCGAAACATGGCTTTGTGTAGATTAGGCCTCCCAGAAATTCAAGGTCCAGACAACTTATTGTAGTGCTGGAAATCCAGGTTGTCCAAGGGGCAAGCTACACAATCCGAACATGGTCGGGGTGGTCAGATTCGAACTGACGACCTCCTCGTCCCAAACGAGGCGCCCTACCACTGGGCCACACCCCGGGAGAAAAACGACCTAACCGGCTTGTTTAACCATCATATCAATTGTACCGCTCTTTGCGGTGTAGACGCTAGTGACTCCCCGAGTGACCTAGCCGATGCGTTCGTTTCGAAGCTGGTCCAATACGAGACGATCTGTAGGAAAGGCTAAATCAGTTGGCAGGTCGTCGAGGGGGAAATACTGTACTTCGCACAGATCGTCACCTGCTTGTAATTGGCCTCCGGTTACGGTTCCTTTGAACCAGATGCCAACAGTGAGGGATCGCGGGTCATGAAAAT
This sequence comes from uncultured Chloroflexota bacterium, assembly GCA_913052545.1. The sequence continues at coordinate 8,304 of CAJXEF010000027.1, read as the reverse complement.
TCGAGTGAGCGGTATAAACTTCCCCTACTGTTACTTTCAGACCTGTTTCCTCAAGGAATTCCCTATAAGCGGCAGTCCGAATGTCTTCTCCCCATTCAACGTATCCGCACGGTATACACCAATGATGCTTATAGGTACCTCGCGAACGTTTCCCGAGTAAAATGTGCCTATCTTCGAGTATTATAACCGCAACTCCAACTGATGGATTGCGGTAGAGTATAAAGCTACAGGATTGGCATACCTGTCTCTCTTTATCACCGCTTAATCGGTTTTCAAGTTGATTACCACATAGTGGGCAAAAATAGTAAGTTAACATAAGTTATTTAAAAACATTTAATGGCGATTATAAGTCCGAATCAGCTATAATATCGACTCTGGAGAGATGGCCGAGCGGTTGAAGGCGCCAGTCTCGAAAACTGGTATACCCATCCGGGTATCGTGGGTTCGAATCCCACTCTCTCCGCCGTTAATCCCAATATTTATTTAATACCCATTTACTGTCAATATGCAATCGATTGGACTCAAGGGAATTGGTATTTGGTATTTTCAAATGGGTTTCAATTGTCTTATTGTACTGGAGCATGAGAGTGAGTGAGCGATTTACAGATCGATTGAGGGAAAAAGCAGAGGGCATAATGGTTGCCCAGCACAGTCATCCGTTTGTAACTGGTATAGGCGACGGGACCTTAGATATTGAAAAGTTTAAGGTATGGGTCCGTCAGGATTACCTGTATTTAATAGAGTTCGCACGGTTGTTTTCTTTAGCCTCTGCCCGGTCCCCCGGATTGGCTGAAATGACTCATTTCGCATCACTGGCAGACTTCACTCTTAAAAATGAGATGGAACTACACAGATCTTACGCCCGGGAATTTGGTATTACCGAAAAAGAGTTAGAGCAAGAAGAGAAATATCCTATTTGCCAGGCTTACACTGATTTCCTGGTACGGACCACTTCTCTGGGCAGTTTTGGTGAATTTGCCTGTGTATTTCTTCCCTGCGTATGGGGATATACAGAAATCGGGCTCCAATTAGCGGATAAAGGCCTACCATCGGATGGGCGCTACGCTAATTGGATCGAAATGTATAGCAGCAAAGAGCAGATTGAATTGAATGACCATGCCAGGGAAATGGTTGATTCAGCAGCTCTGGATCAACCGGATTCAGAATTGGCCAGGATGGAACGGGCATATATCACGAGTGCACGCTACGAGCTTCTTTTCTGGGAAATGTGCTGGTCAGGCCAGAACTGGCCGGTTTAGGCATGCATCAAAACCACGGAATAAGCCCAGGTGTCAGCGTAAATCCTCCTAAAACAAGTTAGATTGGTATTTTATAAAACCCTACTGCAGTATCATGGAAAAGAGCGGCACGCTCAGTTGCCGAATAACCGCTGGACAGGCGTTTAAAAGCATTAAACAGAATATTGTATGAATAAGAAACCTTGTCCGGTGGGAAGTTGCTTTCGAACATGCACCTGTTAGGACCAAATTGTTCAATACAGTAATTCATATACGGTGCGAGGTCCTTTGCTAGCTCCTCCGATCCGATTGGTTCGTTTCGAGTATGCCAGTCGAAACCATATCTGGGTTGCCCTAGCCCTCCGAGCTTCATAAAAATGTTAGGGCACGCTGCGACGGCGGAAATACCATCTTTCCATATGGGTATCACCTCGTTGTCCCGGTTGCCATATGGTCCTATTCTCATCAGGCCGCCGATATGGTTAAGAACAATTTTTAGATCTGGGACTGACTTGGCGAATTCAGCCATCTCCCGTAGTTGGGTAAAGTACTGTGACCCTTCTAACGTGAATCCCTTTTTCGCCAGGACCCTAGCACCGGTTATAAATTGAGGGTTGTTTAGTGTTCCCTGTTCCGCCCTGTTTTCCACTTCCGGATTGGGGTCCCAGCTTACTGATTGACGGATCCCGTTGAACCGGTTAGGACTTGCGGCCAGCAACGAATCGAGTACCTGTTCTACTTTGGTGCCGAGCTTCAGATCAGCATGCCCTATTATTCTTGCAGCTGCTCGAGTTGGGCCATAGAGCCCGCTGGCACTAGCGGCGGCGAGACCCTGGGCAAATTCTACTTCACCCACAGGTTTAAGCTCAGTTGGCCCTTCCGGGCGATACATCGCCCTAGTTTCTATGAACACTGTGGATTTGATATTGTGTCCGCTATTGACGTCAGCTGACAATTCATGGAGCAAATATCTCTGGTACGGGATACGGATACTTCTGAAATCCCAGAAATGGTGATGAGGATCACAGATCGGCATGTCTGGTTCAAGGGTGGGTTCCACCGTCAGTGCTAACCAGTCGTTATCTCCGTAAGGCATGATTTATTACCTCTATTCAAAAATTGCTTGCCAGGTCGTCACTTAGATCAACAGGTGCTCATTTTTTATAATATGGTGGTTCTGGGAAGACTTTAGTTTGGCTTCTCAAACTACTGGAATTTCCTGATGGTCTCCTCGTCAAGATCTATACCAAGGCCAGGACCAGTCGGCACCTCGAAATACCCATCTACCAGTTTTAATGGCTCTTTTAAGATTGGGCGTTCGTCCCTTATTGAAATTGGCTCGATGTTATATTCCTGTGCATATGGCATGTTAGCAAACGCCGCACATGCGTGGAGATGGGCGACAGTACTTATAGTTGGCTGGGTATTGTGGGCCGTCATAGGTTTGCCAAAACTCGAAGCGACGGCGGCGATTCTCTGAAATTCGGTAAAACCGGGAACTTTGACAATATCTGGTTGGATGATATCGATTTTGCCCCAGTTAATTAAATCCTTGTATTGGTGATGGTTATATATCATCTCCCCTGATGCGATTGGGATATCGAGAGCGTCTGCTACAGAAGCTAGGCCCGCCAAATCATAATGAGGACGGGGTTCTTCAAAATGGAAAACCCCCAGATTTTCCAGGGCTTTCCCGATTTCTATAGCGTGATGTGCAGAGAAAGCTCCGTTAACATCTACCAGTATTTCTATGTCGGGTCCTACTGCTTTTCTGACTTCCGTGACCGTTGCAATAGTCTGGTCTGACGGATGATCAATTGCTCCTGGTAGGGCACTGTGTAGCTTGTAAGCGGTGTAACCTTCTTCCACCAGGGAACTTGCACGTCGGGCTTCTTCTAAAGGAGTGAGGTCCCTACGCAGTGAACTAGCGTACATGCGGATCTTGTCCTTGGATTTCCCGCCCAGGAGTTGATATATCGGGACTCCGAGAGCTTTGCCTTTCAGATCCCACATTGCTATGTCAAGGCCGGCCACGGCACAGTACACAGCTCCACCCATATCGGATGCCGAAGTGGCACGGATCATCTCTTGCCATCTCGGCTCGGTTTCTACTGGATCTTTGCCTATTAGGACGGGTGTAATGATGTTGTCTATAGTAATCTTTATTACTTCAGGCAGACGTCTGAAGCATTCCCCAATTCCTACCAATCCTTCATCCGTGTAAATTCTAACGATTGGGTAGCCGTCTAGGATAAGGCATTCAACCTGGGTGATTTTCATTTTATCCGCCTTTAAAGATTTTCTTAAATGCTAGTGTCTTAGGACCCTATTGATGTTTGTTCGAATACCGCTTTTCTTTTTGTGGATAGTTCCCGGTTGCTTTTGATCAAATCTGGGATATCAATTTCGTTTATTTCAGGATCGAAATACATTTGGTTTCGAGAGTATGTTGCGACCCAGTATCTGGATCCATCTTTGCTTCGGCCCAGGAATTCTTCATCTATAAGGTGTCGGCGGAGGTTGACATAATCAAGATGGAAGTGAGTTCCAACCTGGCTTAACCAGACTTGGAGTAGGGGATTAATTTCAGTCTCGGTGTACTCTCTTCGCTTGTCGAGGCCCAGTATCACGCTCTTTAACAGGATGTGACGGTCTTTTTTCCTTCGGGGAAAATTGGACAGTCCACTCTTGATGCATAATTGGGAAAGACGGGTTTTGAAGTCATCTACAGAGATTTCAGGGACTTGACTGGATTCTCTCATGGTACATCTCTGAAACTGCTAAGAGTGGTTATAATCATATTAGCCTGAGTGTAACACGGGTACCCGAATTATCCGCTAGGAGGAAGTTAAATGCCAGAAAAAAAGATTCTTTGTGCATTTGGGGTAGACCTTGATGCTGTAGCCGGTTGGCTCGGTTCTTACGGCGGTGAAAATTCTCCGGATGATATCTCCCGCGGTATTTTTGCCGGCGAAGTTGGCACACCGAGATTATTGAAATTATTTGACCGGGTGGGAATCAAAACTACGTGGTTTGTGCCGGGGCACTCTATTGATACTTTCCCCAAGGAAACTGCGGCCATCGTAGAAGCAGGACACGAGATTGGAATGCATGGTTATTCTCATGAGAATCCCATTGCTATGACTCCAGAGCAGGAAGAAGCCGTACTGGTTAAGTGTATTGAATTGATTACCGGGGTGTCCGGTAAAAGACCTACCGGATATGTAGCTCCCTGGTGGGAGTTCAGTCATGTGACCAACGAATTACTTTTAAAGCATGGGATCAAATACGATCATAGTCTTATGCACCGCGACTTTGAATGTTATTACGTACGAGTGGGAGATAGTTGGACGAATATAGATTTTTCTAAACCGGCTTCGGAATGGATGCAGGGATTAGTCAGGGGAGAGGAAACCGGTTTGGTAGAAATACCTGCCAACTGGTATCTAGATGATTTGCCTCCAATGATGTTTATCAAGGGTTCGCCAAATAGTCACGGATTTGTTAATCCCAGGGACATTGAGCAAATCTGGAAGGATCAGTTTGATTATGTTTATAGAGAATATGATGATGCCGTTTTCCCGATTACCATTCATCCAGATGTTAGTGGTCGTCCACAGGTCTTGTTAATGCTAGAAAGGCTGATTGCTTATATAACATCTCATCCCGGAATTCAATTCTGCACATTTAACGAAATAGCGGATGATTTCTTGTCACGCCCTCACGCATGAGCTTTTGTAAATGCTGGATTTCTGTTAATTGTTGTCTTAAGCTGGGGAATGGAAGTAGGTTTATGGCCTGGGTTTCAGTAATAGGTAATTAATACAGTTGGAGGTTTCCGATGGGTGCACTTGATCACATAAAGGTTATAGATTTTGGACACTATATAGCTGGGCCACTTGCGGGCATGTTGTTGGCTGATCAGGGTGCAGATGTGATTAAAATTGACCCTCCGGGTGGCCCCAGGTGGGATTCTCCTGCCAATGCTACCTGGAACCGGGGTAAACGCAGTATAACCCTTGATTTAAAAACTTCGGCTGATTTGCAGACGGCTAAGTCTTTGATTACTACTGCTGATGTAGTAGTAGAAAACTTTCGCCCAGGAGTAATGGAAAAACTGGGCCTAGGTAATAAACAGGCTCTTATAGATAATCCCAGGTTGGTATATTGTTCTATTCCAGGGTTCGCAAATGACGATGACAGGTCTGGTATCCAGGCCTACGAAGGTATTCTTGGAGCCTCGGCAGGGACTTATCGCCCAATGGCATCGAGTGGTGGAAAGCCGGTTTATACTGCTATACCGATTGCCTCCACTTATGGAGCTTTCCAGTCAGTAGTCGCGATAACTATGGCTCTTAACGCTCGGGAGCGGGATGGGGTGGGCCAATACATTGAAATGCCGTTGTTCGATAGTATGTTTCAATCCATTGGACACCACGGACTTCGGGTGCATAATGCACCACCGGCCGGTCCGACCCTTGGTGATCTCTGGGGAGGGATTTACAGGTGTAAAGACGGTGAATGGGTCAGGTTTGGAGGACCCGGGAACCAGAATTTCAGACCGTTTGTGGAATTAGCGGGTATCACCTCCTGGGATTCAGAAGGCTTAACGGATTTTAGCGTACCGCTGGATGATCCGGGATTTACAGCCATGGTAACCGACCGTATTAACGAACTTTTTATGACTCGGACCGCCCAGGAATGGGAAAACTTAATTGCAGAGGCCGGTAGTGAAGGATCGGTTTGCCGTACAAGTGCCGAATGGTTTGAGCATCCTCATGCAAGGGAATCCGATATGGTTGTAGAGGTCGAAGACCAGGTTCTTGGTAAGATGCTGCAACCTGGAATAAATGCTCGGATGTCGCTTACTCCGGGAAAAGTACGCGGTCCCGCTCCGACCCCGGATCAGCATAGGGTCGAAATTCTAGCCGAATTGAAGGCTGTATCAAGTCCTGTGAACGTAACCTCGATTGAAGACACTTTAAGGAATGCTTTGGAAGGGATAAAGGTACTTGATCTATGTATTATCCTGGCCGGTCCGACAATGGGTCGGACTCTCGGTGAATACGGGGCAGATGTTATTAAGATAGACAATCCAAAACGGGGGTCATTTGTTGCTCGTCATAACGACATTAACCGGGGGAAGAGAAGTATATTGCTTGACCTTAAATCGGAAGAGGGAAGAGATATCTTCTGGAAGATGTTGGAAGAAGCTGACGTTGTAGCACAGAACTACCGGGCGGGTGCTGTACAAAAGCTGGGTTTGAGTTATGAAGAAGTAAGCAAGCGTAAACCGGACATTATCTATGCATCGTTGAATGCTTACGGCCATGTGGGACCCTGGGCAGGAAGACCTGGACATGAAGGGTTTGCCCAGGCCACTGCCGGTATGACTCGCCGCCTGGGTGGAGACAGCAAACCAGAATCGCAGCCCAATCCTGTGAACGATTACGGCACCGGGTTGATGGGTGCTTACGGTGTTGCATTGGCCTTGTTACATCGCCGTAGTACCGGAAAAGGACAGCACATAGATTCCGCCCTTGCTTATACCGCCATGACGCTTCAGTCCCCTTACATGCAAATGTACCAGGGTAAAACCTGGGATGAGCCAAAAGGTATAGATGCGATGGGAGCGGGTCCTCTTGACCGTGCCTATGAAGCCAACGATGGTTGGGTTTATATACATGCAGATATTTCTGATTTGACACGGCTTTCAAATGTCGAAGGCCTATCGGGAATTGAATCGCTTGAAGGAGGGGCGTTACGTGCTTCCATGGAGGAAAGACTACAGGGAAGTTCGGTTGATACTTGGGTAGGACGCTTAACGGAAGCAGGTGTAAGTGCTCAAAAGGTGATTACTGACGTAAAAGAGTTGATGGGTAATCCATGGGTGGTGTCTCACGGCTTAAGCCTTACTCGGGAACATGATGAAATTGGGCCCGTTACTACATGTGGGCCATCACCTCGTTTATCTAGGACTCCTGTGAGGGCGGGTAGGCCGGCTCCTAAGCCAGGTTCAGATGCTAAAGAGATATTGGATCAGCATGGCTTAGGGGGAAGATTTGATGATTTGATGTCTAAGGGGATCATACTTGATCATGGTGTTGACGCTGGGTAGGGTGGTTGGCCCATAGGTTAATTTAATCAGAAAAACGAGTCATGATTTCTGATGCAAACAGTTGCATAGAAGTTGAGGCCTCTTCATGGGTAATGTCGCCCCATTGGAAGGAAGTCAGCAAATAATTACATGTGCTGTCTGAGCAGTATCGTTCTACATATTCAGATACTGTATCAGGGGAGCCTGCGATTACTCGTTCCCATTCTCTAGCGGTATCAAAATCTGCTGCGCCCGGGGAATAGATATTCCTAGGTCCAGCGGGTCGTGGTTGAGGAATCGCACCCGGTGGTATTGGCTTTTCATAGTTAGATGAATAAACGGCATAGGCGGATTTAGCTCTTTCAATGGCTTCTTTATCAGTATCGGCCAAATAGACCATGGTCCGGGCACCGTACAGTGGTTTTTTCACGTGCGGGAGGGCTGGATCGTTCTCTACATCCTGTTTGTGCCAACTTTCCAGGTAACGAGAAGCAGTTTCTGGCATATCTGAGACTGAACCAAAGCAAACAAAGTTACAGCCAAATTCTCCTGCATGGACCGGGTTTCCAGCGTACCAGAAAGGTGGATGGGGTTTTTGCTTGGGTTTAAGTTCCATCCATAGGTTGCTTAATGTGAAATGCTGCCCGTCAAAAGACAAAAAGTCATTGGTTAGGCCTTTCATCAATATTTGGAAACTCTCTTCGAATCTTCGGTCATTTTCTTCAGGATTGCCGCCCCACATAGCGAATTCCTGACCTCCACCAGTTCCTCTACCTATTCCTATTTGGAAGCGCCCGTTACTCAGGTTATCTACCATACAAATTTCTTCGATTAATCTGACTGGTTCCCTGAGAGGCAAAACGTATACGAGTGGACCGAAAAGTATATGTTCGGTACGTTGAGATACTGCAGCAAGAAAAACTGATTGATTGGGTGCAAGGCAAAGAGGCGAATGGTGATGTTCAGCTA
>CAJXEF010000026.1 GCA_913052545.1 uncultured Chloroflexota bacterium | reverse complement strand
GGACAGGAAGTAGTAAATGAAACTAATCTAGTATTTCTAACGATACCCGACGATTTCATCCAAGGCTACGCGCAAAACTTGGCGATTGATAAATATCAGGCCATCGTTCATTGTTCTGGTTCCCTATCAAGAAAAATCCTCAATAACTCCAATAGCGACACTCGTACTACCGGGATGTTCCACCCCTACCAAACGTTGGCAGGGATAAATAGCCCAGTCCAGGCAGTAGATCGATTATCAGGCGTCACTTTTGCTATTGATGCTGAAGGATGGCTGCTGGATAAGATGGTAGATTTCGCAAAGTCTCTAAGTAGCAGAACGGTCAGGGTGGCCGAAGAAGTTCAGAGTTTATACCACGCGTCAGCTGTTTTTACCTGCGGCTATTTGGTAACACTGTTACATTGTGCCATTAGATTATGGGAGCAAATGGGCTACAGCAGAGAAACAGCATTGGATGCGATCTTACCTTTAGCTCAATCTACTTTGGGAAACATCGCCAACATGGGAGTGCTCCCGAGTGTCACTGGACCAATTTACAGGGGCGACGTATCAACGATCCAAAACCATATTTCATCTTTGACAGTAGAAACACCTGAGTTAGTTGCTTTATATACCTCATTGCTGAATGCGTCACTTCCGATCGCGAAAGAACTTGGAACCAATGCTTCCAATCTACCCGCCATAGAGGCATTAATTAAAGATACTCTCGAGAGGGAATCAAAATGCGCCGAATAACCATTTCGGATATAGCCAAGATGAAATCAGAAGGTAAAAAAATCCCTATGATTACGGCCTATGATTACACAACTGCTGCTCTGGCTGAAGCGGCAGATATCCCTCTCATATTGGTCGGAGATAGCCTTGGCATGGTGGTAATGGGATACGAGTCAACCATTCCAGTAACCCTGGATGACATGCTTCACCACACTAAAATGGTGTCCCGTGCTAGTAAACGCTCCCTGATAGTTTCCGATCTGCCCTTTATGACTTACCAGATTGATGAAAATCAAGCGATGACGAACGCCGCCAGATTAATCCAGGAGGGCGGTGCCCAGAGCGTAAAGTTAGAAGGTGGTCGAAACGTATCTAGTACTGTCAAAAGATTGGTGAGTAGTGGAATACCTGTCATGGGGCATCTCGGTTTAACACCTCAATCTATTAATACATTAGGAGGTTACAGTGTCCAAGGACGGGACTACGAAGATGCCGAAAATTTGGTGTTAGACGCAACGGAATTAGAAAAGGCAGGAGTTTTTGCTCTAGTATTGGAATTAGTACCAGAACAGCTCGCAAAATTCATCTCTCAAAAGCTCTCGATACCCACTATCGGAATTGGAGCGGGAGTTAGCTGTGACGGACAGGTCCAAGTAGTTCATGATCTTCTTGGTCTAGATAAGAATTTTCTTCCCAAGCATGCGAAGCAATATGCTAGGCTAGCTAACGTTATTGAAGACGCATTCACAAAATATTGTAACGAAGTAAAACTTGAACACTTTCCGACTCAAGAGCAAAGCTCATCAATGGATGAGGCCGTTTTAGCCCGATTGAAAGCTAAATACTAATCTTTCTAAAGGTCATAGAGCCTTACCACCAGATGTTTCCGTGAACGTAATTTACTTGATAACCAAAGCCACTACTATTGACTCAAATAGCCCTTCGGTATAATTTACTGATGTCACTGGGTAATTAAGTTAGAGTGACCTCAAAATAGTCGATTAATTAACCTCTTATTCAGCCCGTTACATATAAGGAGATGCACGAATGACTACCACCTCCACTACCCCTAATTCAAATAATCCTCCATATAAAGTAATCGGCACCCGGCCTTTACGACATGATGCCTTGGATAAAGTAACCGGAGCTGCCAAATATGGTTCTGATATCAACATGCCATCTCTATTACACGGTAAAATTTTACGTAGCCCACATGCCCATGCCCGGATAAAATCAATCGATACGAGTAAAGCTGAAGCCTTGGAAGGCGTCCTAGCAGTCGCTACATCCCACGATTTGCCAATTATTCAACAGGGTCCGATAGATTACGCCAACGTGCAAGGTAACATTCGAATGATCGCCAGAAATGTACTGGCCCATGAAAAAGCTTTGTACAAGGGGCACGCCATCGCTGCGGTTGCTGCCACCGATGCTAACATAGCTCAGGATGCTATAGCCTTAATAAACGTCGATTACGAGGTTTTACCGGCTGTGCTCTCAATTGATGATGCCCTCAAACCCGATGCACCTTTATTGCACGAAGAAATGACAACATGGTTCCGGTTAGACAGAGGAAGCCGCGGTGATGACACCGGAGAAAGCAGCAATATAGCGGGTCACATTCAACACAAACTTGGAGATATCAAAGCCGGCTTCAACCAAGCCGACGTCATAGTAGAGCGGGAATACGAGACGCAAACTGTGCATCAAGGCTACATCGAACCTCACGTCTCTACTGCCTACTGGTCAGCTGATGGCCGTGTCACCGTTTGGACTAGTACCCAGGGAGCCTTCCAGATAAGGAGTCAAACCGCTGCGATCTTAGGGCTGCCCGAGGGGACAGTTAAAGTAATACCCATGGAGATCGGAGGAGGATTTGGAGCTAAATCAGTTACGTATCTTGATCCGGTCGCGGCGATTCTATCTAAAAAAACCGGTAAACCAGTAAAAATACTCATGGACCGAAAGGAAGTTTTCGAAGGATCGGGACCAACTTCCGCTACTAAGATGAAGGCCAAATTAGGTGCTACTAAAGATGGCAAGATCACGGCTGGACAACTGTATCTTGCTTACGAAGCCGGCGCTTTCCCCGGTTCTCCGGTTGGCGGAGGTACATTGAGTGGACTCGGACCATACAACATCGAAAATATATTAATTGATGGCTACGATGTAGTCTGCAATAAACAAAAGGTACAGGCATATCGGGCTCCTGGGCAACCACAAGCTGCCTTCGCCGTGGAATGCGCGATAGACGAACTGGCAGAAAAATTGGGAATCGAGCCCATGGCACTACGTTTAAAAAACGCTGTCAAAGAAGGGGATCGAATGGCTACGGGCGTCCCACATGCAGTATTTGGCTGTAAGGAACTAGAGGAATCTATGGTCAATCATCCTCATTTCAGCGCACCTCTGGGAGGACCTAACAGGGGACGTGGAATAGCTGTAGGATTCCGATGGCAAGGAGGTCAGACTTCTTCTGCGACCATCAATGTCAATACTAACGGTAGCCTTAATCTAATCACTGGGTCTGTAGATATAGGGGGCACCCGGACGGCCGTAGCCATGCAAGCTGCGGAAACCCTTGGGTTAGCTGTAGAGGATATATTCCCTACGGTTGGCGATACTGATGCAGTAGGTTATACCGCCAATACTGGTGGCAGTCGCACGGCGTTCGATACCGGTCTGGCGGCAATTGCCGCAGCCGAGGAAGTGAAAAAACAGATGGCTAGTAGAGCCGCATTGATATGGGAAGTGCAGGATGAGGACGTCTCTTTTGAAAGTGGGACATTCATCTGCTCAAAAAATCCTGCTGACAAACTCACTTTCCAAGAAATAGCCAGCAGGCAAATGCGGACTGGTGGGCCTATTACCTGCTCAGCGTCAGCCGATTCCACTGGAGTAGGAGCCATATTTGCTGGAAATATCATAGACGTTGAAGTCGATCCTGATACCGGTAAAGTAGACATACTAAGATGCACTGCATTTATAGATGCTGGTCGTTCGGTTCACCCGAGTTTTGTCGAAGGACAGATGCAAGGAGGTACCGTCCAAGGAATTGGCTGGGCTTTAAACGAAGAATATTTCTATACGGATGACGGTGCAATGGCTAACTCTAGTTTTCTTGATTACAGAATGCCAACCACACTTGACGTCCCTATGATTGACACTGAGGTCATAGAAATACCCAATCCCAGGCACCCTTATGGATTGAGAGGAGTAGGGGAAGCTCCAATTATTCCACCGCTCGCTGCTATGGCCAATGCTGTATATAACGCAACTGGAGTTCGCATGTATAAATTGCCACTATCACCTAGCACTATATTAGACGCATTGGATCATGGAAAAGAGTAAGAGACTAATGTATACCGAAGGAATATCTGCCATTTATAAACCAGCTCACCATCGGCCCGGTACCCTAGCATTTCACGTTAGGGTACCGCCGGTAACTATATGTTAAGTTTCCCCTTCGATATGACCTTCACCGTCAATTGAAATGATATCATCAGCTGAAACCCAATCCTGTGTCCCGACTAACGCAGGATCGCCCAATGCGTCCAGATACCTAATCAGCACGGAATATTGCTGAGCATTGATTTCTTTGACTTCGGCTTTATCGCCAGTTGACAAAAGAACTTTGGTTGCAATGTCCAAAAGGTCTATGTTCATAATTTAACTCCCTTTCGAAAAGAATATACCTACTATGGACTCTGGATGGGCACTTGATGTTGCATGATTAGTTCCTTTCTCTGATCACTGGAATCTCGAACCGCTAAGAGGATCTCCAGAGTAGCTTTCCCCCATCGTCCATCCGCAATCGGTGGTCTCTCTTCTTTGATACTTTCATAAAATTCATTTACAATCCCATGTCGACCATCTAAATCGGCGGGAGTACTTATCTCCCAACATTCCTCATCACCGTACACCCTTATCCCCTGGGGTGTAAGGCGAACATCCCCTTTTTCAAAACTAACAATAAGCGGCCCTCCTAATACCCACGACGCCGAAGAGTTGCCCCGAGTCCTAACCCCTCCGTAGCGTTGTGACGCTTTTAACCTAATTTCTTCGGTCGAGTCAGTCATGTTCGCTAGTCGTCTTCTAGCCGATGCATGATTTAGCGATATATCGTCAGCTGAATTGTCACGGTCTTCGATGTTAAATATTTCCGACTTAAAATGATCGAAACCATCATAAACAGCGGTAGCAGCCACTCCATTTTCAAATTCTAGGAATGCTAGATGGCATGACGGAACCGGGCGGGTTTCATCCCATATGCCGGACATAGCCCGAACACTTCTCACCAGTCCTCCTCCGATTGTTCTGATTATGTCAAATTGATGAGGGCCCTGTCGCCATGTTACACCGCCACCCAAGTCGGCATCGAGCTCTTCAGGAGTTCTAGCTCTGTAGAGCCAATCGGTATACTGCCAATAGTTGAGCATTAGCAAATTACCCAATTCTCCGTTAACAACCATTCGCCGGATCAATTGAATACGGGGTTCAAAGCTGTGCTTCACATTAACCCCCAACCTAAGGTTATTCCGGTTAGCTAGACTTATAATTACCTCGGCTTCCTCGAGATTCAAAGTCATGGGCTTTTCTACAAAAACGTGTTTCCCATGATTCAAAGCCATCATAATGTGCTCATAATGAAATTGATTCGGAGTAGCTATATATACTAATTCAACATTGGAATCGGTACAGAGACGTTCGGCCTCTACGTAGGTTGAGGATTCAAATTCGGCGTTAAATCGTTCCAATTGATCAGGTTCTATATCGGATGCCGCTACTATTTCATAGCCGCCGTGAGAGGCAAAAACGGGGATCATATCCCCGGCTCCTCCTCCCAAACCAATTATTCCAAGCTTAACTCGATATTCATGGTTTATCTTCCGATTCACCAAATTTCCCTACTCCAATAACAAGGGCCTTTCCTATTAACGAAAAGGCCCTCGGTCACATATTATATTGACTCTAATTATCCGCCAGAGTACTAATGGACAGGACCATTCAGTGCTTCCTCGCCATCCATTCGAGCAACCATTTCCCTCAAAACTGGAGCATATTTACCTGCTTGCCCTGTCCGCCGCATAAGACCTTTTCTGGCGAATCCCCAAGGATCATCTTGTCCTTCCCATGGCAAGTCAAGTTGAACATTTTCCGACGGGTTCCGGAAAATGTTCATAGGTTGCCCGCCATCTTCCAATATTGCCAGTTGCTGACGAAGCTGCCTTCTATAAAGAATAATTCCTTTATCGGACTCTCCCAATTTTTCTTGGGAACGGTCCGCAATAGCTCCCTGAGTTACCCAAGCTACTATGTCTTGTCCGCTGTTATTATCTACCATAGACCAATCCACTTCCCCATTCGCACCGAACGGAAGCGGAACTTGATAGTGTGGTACAGACTCTTGAGGTTCCACTATAGTGTCCGGAGGTTGGGGATAGGCCGTAAACCATACATGCAGAGTATTTTCGTCATCTACCGGGACCCTGTATTGGAAATTACTACCAACTCTAAGCAGATTTGGGAATACGACAGGGTGGCCAACTCGCCATTCGGGATCATTTTCGGAACCACCTTCAACGACTCGTCGCTTAATAATTCCGTATTCAAATTCGTCAAATCCAATTTTTTCATGGGACCAATTACCGCCTACTCCACCTGCTCGGTAAAATTGTCGTTTAAGATCTGCTCTACCCAGCCGTTCTAAGACGTAATCGGAAAACCTACCGTGCAACCATTCCACATGCACTGGGTCCAACGAATTTTCCATTATTTGTAGCCAGTTGCATGGGATTACGGTAGATCCGATATCTCTAAGTACATTGTCCCAGACAAACATATCCCATCTTGGTAGTAGAGGAGCAGGTTCTGGACCCAAATACGCAAAAATCAGGCCAGCTAGCTCTTGGACTGGATAACCCGTGATTTTGACCCGGTTTGGGAAGGTGGTTCCAGGAGCTTCTGCCGGCATTTCTATGCATTGCCCGGAGCAGTCGAACATCCATCCGTGATAGGGACAACGCAAACCAGACTCTTCTGGCACACCGTACAACATCGAAACGCTTCTGTGAGGACATGTATCACCGATTAATCCCAATCCTCCTTTTAGATCTTTATAGAGAACCAGGGATTCTCCGAGTAATTTGACATGTTTCACGGGAGTATCGTCGAGCTCTGATAATGCACCAATTGGTTGCCAGTACCGCCTCATCAATTCGCCCATTGGTGTACCTGGGCCAACTCTGGTTAGTCTTTCATTTTCTTTTTCCGTAAGCATATATACTCCTGAACTCTAATTGGCCATATTCAGCCCAAGATTAAAAGACTGCTAGACATTTCGTTGAATTGAAAATATACGTTTCGTAATAATCTATTATCTCCGGTTTCTTGTCTAACTCCTGCATGGCACCTGCCAGACACATCCAATTGAGTAATTCTTGTTGACCTGCGTCCTCTATTTGAGCAGTAGAAATCTTGGACCAAGCGGCATAATTACCTGCTTTCAATTCTTCGAATCGAGCTCTATCGGAATCTATATCTGGGTATAACCAGTAATGTTTCTTTGTCAAAAATGCATGTGACCAACTGGAAGACGCTATTAAAGCGACTCTCCATGGGCTTTCTTTCAGCACCCTGGCAGTAGCCGCACCCACTTCCATACAACGCTTGGGTGAAGGCCCAGGAGGATCTGAATCCTTTTCAAATTCAATAGCTCCACCCCTGTTTTGAATCACCTTACTACCGTAGCAATTCACCAACATTGGAATGACCGGATATTTTAATCCTGTACGATCGTAATCTAAATATAGGAGGGTATTTAAAATCGCGTGACCCAATCCAGGCTGGTGTAATGGCTTGTAGGAATACGCCATATCTATACCATTATCCATCAGACCGCCCACTAGATCCCTTGCAGCCCTACTGTTACCGGGATAGCTAAATATATCTTCAGATGTTTCGTTCCATACGTTTCGCCGTGTACTTCCATCCTTGTTGGCAAAGGGCTTGCACTCGAATTGCTCATATGCTAGGACACAGAACGGAGGAATAATGTCTTCCTTAAAATTCTCGTATTGATCGTCTCCCCAGATTAATATGACATCCGGATTGAACGCATCCAATTCCTTACGAAGTTTTCTAAATCCCGTGACCATTCTTTGCCGGAGCCGCTTGGCTGATGCCAGTCCATCATCTTCCCCGTATTCAACTCGCATCGGTTCCGGCCAATTGGTAGGAATTTTCATCTCAGGGGGAACATTTTTGTTTTCCCTGAGGGTACGTTTCAGAGATGATTCTCCATCTTCGTCGGGTCGTATCAATGACGGGGCATGAGTTAATCCCAGACCTAGTATTTCAGCCATTTCTCCCTCCGCGAACGCAACAAATTTGGATTTCTAATAGTTATCGTAATATTACTGCAGTATGTTTCCTTCATGCAATAATGACCAGCGTTTTTATAACGCCTTCACATTTATATTCGGTCAAGTTGAATTTTCATGGCGCAAAACAGTAAGCAGGGAGATTGCATAACTGGTCAATCACTTATCTGGCCATTCCCCTAAACCGGACAAGCTCGTTTCTCTTCGGTACAAGATTATAACCATCCTTTAATTATCGTGAGTTACAGGATAAAATACGGTTGGGTATAACCCATTTTAGTCATGCAAACTCGAATCCCTACCATTCCAAACAGGAGTAGATAACATGGCAACGCAAGAGCAGATTTCATTGATGTCCCATTTAATGCGTAGGGCTGGCTTTGGCGCACCAAGATCAGAGCTCGAAATGCGTGTCCACAAAGGTTATGAAGCAACAATTGAAGAGTTGCTTGATCCAGCTTCCCAAGATTCCGTAGATGAAGATCTCCTTTACCGTTACTTCCCGAATTACGAAGGTGGTATGGCGCCCAACCAAGCTCAAGCCCAGTGGGTATACCGTATGGTCAACACCAATAGACCACTGGAAGAGAAAATGGTTCTGTTTTGGCACCAGCTATTTGCAACTGGTAATTCCAAGATTGATAACCCTCCGGAGTTAACCCAACAAATCGCCATGTTTCGCAAACATGCTCTGGGAGATTTCCCGACGCTATTAGTTGAGCTCGCCAAAAACCCCGCAATGATTTATTGGCTGGACAACAACGGTAACCACAAAGGAGCCATCAACGAAAACTGGGGCAGGGAGCTCTTAGAATTATTTTCAATGGGAGTTGGGAACTATTCTGAAGACGACATTAAAGAGGCATCCCGGGCTTTTACCGGATGGACCATTGCTCCTAAGATCCCCCGGTTACCATTAGGTAGATTTTATTGGGATTTTGAATACAAGCCTGAGGACCACGATTCTGATGCAAAAACGTTTTTGGGCATGACAGGAGAGTTTAACGGCGAGGACATTATAGATATCGTGGTGAAACAGCCCGCAACTGGAAAGTTTCTTTGTAGACATCTATATAACTTTTTTGTTGCGGATGAACCGCAGATTCCGAGTTGGAACATTACTCCTCCGACCGATCCTGAGGCAGTTGAATTATTGGAACAAACCTACCATGATTCGAAATACAATATTGCGGCGGTTCTGCGGGTATTGTTTAATTCAGATTTCTTTAAAGATTCTCGGTTTAAGCACGTAAAGAGCCCCGCTGAACTGGTGGTGGGCACGGTACGGATGGCACAAGGATTATCTGGGCCACAAGTCGGCTACCAATCGGTGGCTGATGAATGTACTTTCCAAGGGCAAGAGCTATTGAACCCACCAAGCGTAGAAAGCTGGCATACAGGAGAAGAATGGATAGACGGGGGAGCATTGGTACGTCGGGTTAATTTCGCCGCTAAATATTTTTCCAATACCAACTTACCGGGAATTCGGACCATTATTGATAGTTTAAAATCTCGTGGCACTTTATCCCCTAATGAATTTTTGGACGGTTGCTTAGATTTAATGGGGACATTAGAGCTAGGAAGCACCACTTACCAAGAATTTCTTACCCATACTTCCGAAGAAGGAGACATATCTTGGGAGACATCTCATGACGCATCCGAATCAGAAAGACGGGTGGGTATTATGTTAGCAATGATTTCTGCCTCTAGAGAATACCAATTTGCCTGATCCGCAAGAAATAATAATCCGGTTGATACCTTTGTTTGAATTAAGGAGGTAACCAAATGACATCTACCAAGAAAGATCCGGTCGTTGTAGTGCTTCAACTAAGCGGAGCCAACGATCCCTTGAATACGATCATCCCGTACACCAACCCCCATTATCGAGATAATCGCCCCAAAGTAGGGATTCCCGAGGACCAAGTAATTCCTATAAATGATGATCTGGGATTTAACCCGAATATGGGACCCGTCCAAAAGCTGTATCAAGAGGGCAAAGTTGCCATCATACACGGTATTGGGTATGACAATTCACCTCGCTCACATTTTCGGTCGATGGATATATGGCATACCTGTGAGCCGGAAAAAGTCGGCACCGAGGGCTGGTTAGGTAAAGTGATCAGAGATCTTGACCCTACCGGTGAGAATGTATTAACCGGGGTCAACTTTGGGCAAGGACTTCCAAGAGCGCTAGCATTACGAGGTGTACCAGTCACCTCAGTATCTGATCTTGCGTCCTATGGAGTTTTAAGCGATGTCCCGGGCATTAATAACGAGCGAGATCGAGATCGCATGCTAGATTTATTTTCTCGAATCTATGCTCCCACAATCGGAACCGGACCAGTGATGGATTACCTAAGCCATACGGGCCGGAACGTGTTGGATGGGGCTGATGTAATCCGGGTGGCACCTGAAACTTACAGTTCAACAATAGAATACGCCGATACCCCTATAGCCCGTAGCCTGAAAAGCGTTGCACAGGTTCATTTGGCCAACCTCGGTACCAAGATTTTTTATACTCAGCATGGCAGTTTTGATACGCATTTTAATCAACTTCCACAACATACCAAGCTTTGGACAGATGTTGGGAGAGCCATTGGCGATTTTTACTCGGACCTTAGAGAACACAACGCCAGCGATAACCTAATTATGGTGCTCTTTACTGAATTTGGAAGAAGGGTTAAAGACAACGGTACGGGCACGGATCACGGCGCCGGTGGGATCGCCTTTGTAATTGGAGATCAAGTCAAAGGTGGGATGTATAACGATTACCCTTCCTTAAAGCCAGCAGATCTGACTCAAGGTGATCTAGCACCTAATTATGATTTTCGAGGTTTTTACAGTAGCATCGTAGATAAATGGCTAGGCTTAGACCCGGTTCCTATAGTGGGAGGCACTTTCGAGCAACTGAACTTCGTCTAAATCAGGATTCACAAAACATTCGGTTTGCACAGAAGACAGAAGAACGATCAACATTTACGTGTTTAGGGGAGCACATGCTAACAACAATAGCCGCCGGGCGTACCTTCGACTTCAGCCATTGTTACGGGATGTATAGCATGGGTGGTTTGGGATTTTGGGATCCTGTTGATTTTGCTATAGGACCAGATGCCATGCTCTATGTGGTGAACAGAGGAGCAGAGGAGCTAGGACAGCGTATCAGTAAAAGCAGTCTAAATCACGACTTCGTAACACAATTTGGTAGCCCCGGGCAGGGTGATGGGCAACTAGTATGGCCCTATTCGATAGACCTCGATAGACAAGGCAATGTATATATCTCAGACGAATTCCTCCAACGCATTTCCGTTTTCGATCCGGATGGTCAATTCATAGGCAAATGGGGAACAGCTGGCAGTGATTCCGGACAGCTAGACGGTCCTTCAGGGATCGCTTTCGATAGCAACGATGATTTATACATAGTTGACAGTTCTAACCACAGAGTTCAGAAATTTACTAAAGAAGGTAAATTCTTATTTTCCTGGGGAAGTAAAGGAAATCTTGACGGAGAATTTAATCGCCCTTGGGGGATATGCGTCGATCACCATGATGACATCTATATAGCTGATTGGAAAAATGCCCGGGTACAAAAATTCACAGCCGATGGGACTTTCCTAATGGCCATTGGTTCTCCCAGCAGTATAGTCGGTGCATTAGATCGCCCATCCAGCGTTGCTGTAGATGCACAAGGAGATGTCTACGTAACTGATTGGGGGACGAACCTACTCAATATTTATACCCCGTCTGGAGATTTCCTAACCTCACTTACTGGAGACGCGCAAACACCATCTCCCTGGGCTCAAACCTACCTTGATGCCAACCCTGAAATATTAAAGGCTCGTCGTAGAGTGAGTTTGGAAGAAGAATGGCGCTTTACAAGGCCCATAGCCGTAAATGTTGATTCCGATAATAATATATACATTGCCGAATCTGTCAGACATCGGATTCAGATCTACAAGAAAGAACTAGAATATGAAGAAGCCTCTATAAACCTTTGACCTTATATCACAGACCTAGTTTCTTACTGTTGGTTAACCCTATAGTTTTAAGATATGACGTGCAAACCGTTCGCGGTGACCTGGCCTAGACCTGTACGTCTTAACCCTATAGGGCTTTAAACAACAGTAAACCGAGTTGTATTTTAAGGTTCAAAGGCTCTAAAAAGATCGAGTCGGCAATATCCTACGATATACACCTGGTGAACCAGCCGCATGTCCATACGTGCCACCAATGTAGCCATGCATATCATCCTGCCCTCTACGTATATTCCAAGCTTCAGTCTCGGGGACTTTCTCGTGTTCAAATTCATAAACCGTAGTGTATTTTGGAGAACCCTCAACTACATGATAGCGACGAACAGCGAGGCAACCCGGGACTTCCAGATTAGCTGGGGTACGGACATTATCATAATAGTAGTTGTACTTTGCTTCTATTTCTGTTGGGACGACCATACGTCCAATTTGTAATGCGGGGGCCATCCCCCGGCCTAACACAGCTGGATCGATCTCCTCAGGGAATATTTGCGTACATACATTCCTTACATAATTCCGTCCCTTAGTAGATAACGCAATCTTCTGTGTCCATTCAGATGGATCTTCTCTGAAAGCCAGGTATTCCGAGGTCCTCAATGTTTCGGCGTTTTCCAGCTCGTAGCATGCTAAATATCGAGGACCACCTTTTGATGCTTCGTACCGTGCGCCATTCAAAAACCCAGGTAACGCTAACAAATCCGGTATATGTTCTTCGTTATACCATTTATTGAAATCACCGTCTTGTTCGGTGTCAATGTCTACAAAAACCATAAGAAGGGCCGTTCCTTTCCTATTAGCCATGACTTTCCTCCTTTCTCATCTGTATAAAATATGCTTTTCCTGAACTCAACAACCAAATTAAACCATCATTTGATCCGATTTGGTATGCGTAAAACGATTTACAGATCATAAACAAGCCTTGGATTTAAAAATTCTCGTAACAAATTCGCGTTATATGCTTGCCTTAAATACATTTCGCCACCATAATTACTAGGTATTTAAATATGAGAAATATAATAACAGGATCAATTTCGAGCGTTAGAAATAATTGGCATTATGCGTGGATCATTATTCTGATCGCAGGAATAATGCATATGGCTGGTGGATCGATTCGCCAAGCCTTCGGGGTCCTGATAGTCCCCCTTGAAACTGAATTTGGCTGGAGCCCGGTATCCAGTACGCTGGCCTATGCTTTGGCAAGCGTTGTAGGAGCGTTACTCGCGCCTATAAGCGGCATGGCAACAGATCGGTATGGAGCGCGGAAAGTAATACTAGTAGGGGTAGCCTTTTTTTTCCTTGGTTCAATGGTGACCGGTGCTGCGACTGAAGTTTGGCACATTTGGATTTCGTACGGCCTAGGACTTGGGGTTGCCCAGGCCGCCTTCAACGTTCCTATTATTACCGCTGCTACCTATTGGTTCAGGACTAAACTAGGTCTTGGCATAGGATTATTGCAGGCATCTCACGGATTGGGACCGGCGGTGTTGGCTATCGTTGTCAGTTTTCTGATTAATTCTGTGGAATGGCGCGCCACTTTCTGGGCGATCGGCGTATTTGGCGTGATCGTTATGCTCATCCTAATGATTTTCTTCCGCAACAAACCATCAGATATGGGACTAAGAGCATTCGGAGCCCCGATCACTGAGGAAATAGCAGCTGACGTTCCCCAAGCCATAGCAACGTTGCGATCTAAAGCATACAGAATCGCTATGCAAGGCACAACAACTTTCTGGAAATTAGTAGCTGTTCACGGACTTGGATGTACCGGACATTCCATAATCATTATCTACATCATTCCAATGGCTATAAAGCACGGTATACAACCTTTAGCGGCAGCCGGTATTTTAACCACCCTGGTTGCCGTGAGTGTACTTACAAGGTTTTTGACACCTGTCTGCGCCGATTACCTTGGCGCACGAAAGACTATGGCAGTAATGTTTGTCCTGCAGGGCCTCCCAGTACTGATGTTGTTCTGGACCCAAGAACTTTGGCAGTTTTATTTGTTTGCCGCAATATTTGGATTTGGTTACGGGGGAGAAGGTTCAGCCTTCCCTATTATTAACCGGCAATATTATGGTCGAGGGCCAATGGGAAGGTCATTTGGATGGCAACAATTTGGTGCCGGAAGCGGCATGGCTATCGGCGCTTGGGGAGGTGGGGTCCTCTTTGCCCTAGCGGGTACTTACAGTTTAACCATTCTTGTATCAGTCGGTGCAAGTTTGTTGGGAGCTCTCATTATTTTCTCCATGGAACCTGATAACACCGTAATAATCCCGTCCTGGGAAGATTCCCTACCACCTGAAGCCAGAAGTGATTTCCAAGTCGCGCCGAATCATGCTGGGGCTACTGCCGACTAGTGAATTCCCCATTACAGCACGTTTCTGGTCACATCTTGTTGATCTCTATTACTCCTAACTGGACCGTTGTTCCTTCAATCTCCATGATTCAGAATTACTATGAGCGGTAGAGGCAGATCAGATTCCGGCGACCACGTCGCGACAGGAAACAAGTCGTCAAATGGACCGAGCGCACTCCAGAACAGCCTATATACCATTAAAACCTACAAGGACTTCAGATATCTCTGGGTAGGTAATTTCTTCACAGTTGGCGCTCAATGGCTTCAGATCTTGACCGTGGGCTGGTTGGTTCTCGACCTAACTGAAGGCAACGCATTACTGACAGGCAGCGTAGTAGGGATTCGAACTCTTCCCGTTTTCATCACCGGCCCTCTTGCAGGCGTCCTGGCAGATCGACTGGATCGCCGCAAAATCGTAATGGTCACTCAAGGCTCCATGGCCTGCGCTGCCGGCCTGTTCGCCTTTTTGGTGATCTCCACTGATCTGCAAAGTGATCCCATCCGAGGACCTTTAGAGTGGTGGCATGCTTTTATATACATGGGAATTGCAGGAGTCGCCCATTCCATTATTCAACCTGTACGGCAAGCTATGGTTGCTAATACAGTTCCAGGAGAGGCTCTCACTAGCGCCTTAGCGTTAACTGGAATGGCTCATCCATCGATGCGTATAGCAGGGCCTGCAATAGGAGGCCTTTTAATCGCAACCCTCGGTTTTAATTGGAATTTTTTCCTCGAAGCAATCGCATATTTCGCCATCGTGTTATTGATGGTACCGGTGAAACTTCCTTATCGCCAGACGAAGCAAACGGAGCACACCTCACCTTTTAAGAGTATGGCTGAAGGCGTTAATTACGTCTTGCACGAAAAACGTATTTTACAATTAATCGTGATGTCCTTTATCCCTAATTTCGTTTTTCAGCCTTTAGCATTTGTGCTCCCTGTATTCACAACTGAGGTACTACATAGGGGCCCTGGATCAGGCGGGTTATTGGCCGCAGCCATCGGAATGGGAGGAATAATAGCGGCCATCATAATTGCATCTATGGGTTACTTCGTACGTAAAGGACTGGCAACCCTCCTGGGGATGACAGGGGGATGTATTTTTATCTTGGCTTTCGCTAATTCAACTTGGTTCATTGCATCCCTAATTCTCTTGGCAGGTATGGGTTTTTGCCAATACGTATTCCGTGTTGGAAACAGTACATTATTACAAATTATAGTTCCGGACGACCTCAGGGGTCGTGTAATGAGCATCTATTTTCTTGATAATGGGTTTACTCCGCTCGCAACCTTCCTGATAAGCCTGTTAGTGCACATTTGGAACCCGTCAGGAGCCTTCACGGTAATCGGCGGAGTTAGCGTAATTCTGGCGTTGATTCAATGCGTAACTTTTAAACAAGCGCGAGCCCTAGAGTAACCGGTAATTACGGTTTCGATTGGTCTTTTAACACCACCCGAATCACACACACTCCCTTGAGGAATTTCTGGTTTAGGATTTGTTGCACTCGTCGTTAAATATAGACAACAGATTCGCTTGCCGATAATAAAATATCTTATCCAAATCTTTCTTAACGAATAATTTATTAATCAAATTTCCTCCGATCACCTCATAGTTAAATCTGTCCCTAATTAATGTTCCTACATTGGACGTTTCACAAATGTGTTCGTTTACCCATTTTTTGCAAGGTCTTTTGCGTTGTACATCGCAAAATCTATGAGGTGGATCCCACAGAGTAATTTCACTCTTCCATCTTATCCGGATTCCGTGCAGTTGGATTTGATATTCAATTACTGTTCCAGCGTCCATATCTATTGGGAGCGCACTCATTATTTTAAAATTTAGCCAAGGTGGGGTTAGCCTCTCCAAATCTTCAGCAGAAGAAAAAAGTCAAAGATACCTTCTTTGGGTTATCCAATTGTAAATGATTGGTCGATAATATTATCGGTCATCTTTACAACGCCTCTAAAGCACTATTTAAATCCGGATATTTGAATTGATATTGATT
>CAJXEF010000025.1 GCA_913052545.1 uncultured Chloroflexota bacterium | reverse complement strand
TCAAAGCAGCTATTGGTGACCATAGTTGGTTAAGTATTTGTCCAGTCATGGGCGGGCCAAATTGCGTACGTTAGCTAGTGGTTTGGATTGTTGAAGGTAATATAAAACTTTATCCGTGTAGCCTGGCATTGGTAATTTCATGGGCCATCCGTACGTTGAGGGATTAATTGTTTCGTAACCGTTCATCTGCAAGCATTAGCAAGTTCAGAAGGACTTGGGTACCATTGGAACAATCCTCTGGGTTTGAATATTCCTCAGGTGCGTGGCTAATTCCATTAACACTTGGAACAAAGATCATTGCGGTATCTGTAATGTTTGCCATTGCCTGAGCATCATGGCCTGCTCCGCTGGGGAGACGTTTGTGACTCAAGCCAGTAAGGTTTGCCGCTTGTTCCACAAGGTTCTGCATAGTTGGTTTAATTTGGACGGATTCTGTATTTTCGAATCGGGTGATAGTGATAGTAACTCTATCTTTTTGTTCGATCTGGTTCGCTAATTTACGTAACTCTTGGTCTGCTGCGGCCAGGCAGTTCATATCTACGTCCCTGAATTCTACTCCGAGGCTGATACGGCCAGGTATAACATTTGCAGCATTTGTATAGGATTGGATGTTGCCAACTGTTCCAACTCTACAGATCTCCAAATCTGACGCCATTCTTTGTACAGCTAAAACCAATTGAGACGCGCTTACTAATGCGTCCTGCCGACCGCTCATCGGAGTAGTCCCTGCGTGGTTAGCTACACCAATTATTTCAACTCCATATACCCATCGACCGGTTATCCCAGTCACAACACCGATAGGAACCCCTGATTGGTGAAGTTCTGGTCCTTGCTCGATATGGAGTTCAAAGTACGCTGATATTTCGGAGACTTGGCGCGGAGCTTTACTGATCTGAAGCATGTTGCCGCCAATATCCGCTAGGCGGGAACTCATAGGGATTCCTTCGTCGTCAGCGGCGGTTTCGTCGTCCGATTGTAGTAGACCTGCCATTGCCCTACTACCAAATAGCCAACGTTTAAATCTGGTGCCTTCTTCATTAGTGAAGACTGCAATTTCTAGAGGATGCCGCAATTTAGTTTGAGTTTCTTCCAGAGTTTGTGCTACTTCTATTGCACCCATCACTCCCAAGGCGCCGTCATATTTACCACCATTTGGAACCGTATCTATATGAGAGCCTAGTGCTATGGCTGCTAAATCCGATGATGTTCCTTCTTTTCGGGCTATTATGTTTCCGGCCGGATCTATACGTGTATGCAGACCTGCGGATCGCATCAACGAAAGAGTCATATCACGGGCATCAATGTCGTATTGAGTAAAAGCGAGCCGTTGCATTCCCTGTGGAGTGGATCCTATTCTCCCAAGATTTAATAGAGTTTGGTTAAGCCGTTTTGAGTTAATATTAAGATTAGTCATAAACAGACTCAGCGCTCCAAGAATAATCGTATAACCGAAAATATCATCTGTCCTTTCTGATGTAAAGAGTGGCTCTTGCGCCTCCGTTTTTATAGTTAATCCGAACATATTCATCGGGTGTGAGCGGATGCTTAATCTTAACCTTGCGATTGAATCCAATATTATGTGCTTTCAAACTCTTGCCAAGGCTTCCTTGATGCTATAGAGACCATCTGTTATTGTGGCTTGATTGGTTCTACTATTACTGACTTTGGGTACAAACTATCTTTTTAGTTGCCCGATAATTGGAGTGTAAATATGACTATTTATTCAGAAGCTGAGGTCAAAGATCTACAGGATTCAGCATTAGAGCATCTGTGGGTTTATCTCAGAGAGCCAAGTGATATGGCGGAAAAAGGAGAACCTCAAATTTTCGTCGAAGGCAAGGGTTGCCAGGTGACGGATGCTTTAGGAAACACATATATCGATGCCATGTCGGGTCTCTGGTTGAAAAACGTGGGCTATGGTCGTACTGAGATCGCTGATGCAGCTTATGAACAGATGCTAAAACTTACGTATATGCCACTTGGAACGACGACAGAACCGGCGGTAAGATTGGCGGAAAAAATTGCCTCTATAACCCCAGGAGATCTCTCCCGCTGCTTCTTTACAAGTGGAGGCTCTGAGGCAGTGGAAACGGCTATGAAGCTGACTAGAGCTTATTTTAAGCGGATGGGGGAATCCTCGAGAATAAAATTCATTAGCAGAAAAGGGTCTTACCACGGAGCTACTTTTGGAGCCCTAGCATTGGGAAGTTCATCCCATTTCCCTAAAGTTGATTATGAACCATTGTTAGCAGGGTGTTTCCATGTCCCTCAGCCAAACCCCTACAGATGTGAACTTGGGGGAGAGACTCCCGAGGATTGCGCGGAACGTTGCGTTAACGCGGTTGAGGAAATGATCTTGTTTCAAGGGCCAGAAACTGTTGCAGCCGTAGTGGCAGAGCCTGTATCTAGTCCTCTAGGTGCGATTGTTCCGGCTCCAAATTACTGGCCTAGGCTAAGAGAGATATGTGACAAATACGGTTGTCTATTGATAGCAGATGAGGTGATAACTGGTTTTGGGCGGACGGGGAAAATGTTTGCCTGTGAACACTGGGGTATCACGCCCGATATTATGACAGTTGCTAAGGGGATTACTAGTGGTTATATCCCCATGGGCGGAGCTATTTTGAGAAAATCAATTGCTGATTCGTTCGTTGGTAGTCAAAAAGCTGCTTTCCGGCACGTAATTACGTTCGGAGGACATCCTGTTGCGGCAGCTGCGTCGTTAAAAAACTTAGAAATCATGGAACGAGAATGCTTAGCAGATAATTCCGCGAGAATGGGTAGATATCTTTTGGATGGGCTGGAGGAATTAAAGGAAAAGCATGCAATCATAGGAGATGTTAGGGGCCTGGGTTTATTCTGTGGATTAGAGGTTGTTAAGGATCGCCAAACTAAGGAATATTTTCCGCCAGAAGCTGAACTGGCCTCAAGGCTTACCCAGGCTTTCTCAGACCAGGGGATTCTGCTAAGAGGCGGAGATATGATGAATATTATGCCTCCTCTTTGCGTGACTACGGGAGAAATAGACGAGATTGTCGCGGCTTTAGATAAAGGTTTCGATCAGGTCTCTCAAGATTTACAAAATTAAAACTTTCGAGAAACGTGGTTGGATTATTGGTAACATGACTCTCTTGATATTTCGACCAACTAGGAACTCAGGATGACGACTGATGATAATTGGTGGCCCGAATTCTTTTCAGGCCTGTGCCTTGACTTTATTAAGTACTCGAGAGACGAACTCGAGACAGAATTGGAAGCGGATTTTATAGAGTCTTCGCTTGGACTAGACAGGCATTCTAGCATTTTAGATATTCCATGTGGCGGAGGGCGCCTGTCATCCGTCTTAGCCACCCGTGGATACAACATGACCGGTCTCGATTTCGGAGAAAAGCTTATAAAACACGCATCTGATTCGGCACCTGTATCTCAAGGTACGATCAATTGGGTCTGCCATGATATGAGGGATATCCAATTTCCCGACAAATTTGATGGAGCGTTTTGTTGGTGGAATAGTTTCGGTTACTTTGATGATGTAACTAATGCCGAGGTTTTGAAAGCGATTTCAAAATCATTGAAATCTGGAGCACAGTTTATATTAGATACACCATTAGTCGAAACACGTGTGCCTGAGATAGAATCCCAAGATAAAGAGTGGTGGCAAGTTGGTGATTTAATCGTTCTGGAAGAAAGACGGTTCGATTATCTAAATAGCCGCGTTGAATCCGATTGGACGTTCATCCGGGATGGTCTGGTTGAAACTAAACATTTGTCTCTTCGATTGTACACATTTAAGGAGATTTCGGAATTGTTGTACTCAGCCGGCTTTGGTAGCCATCAGGCGTTCGGGTCTATTGATTTTGAACTATTCGGAAGGGGATCTTCTTGGCTTTACATGGTAACCACCAAACTATAGGCGTGGCTTGCATGGGGATTTTAGTGAATACCAAATTTTTCGCGATGAACCATATCTGCTAAATCTTTACGAGGAGTGCCTGTTCGGTTGATCGAGGTTGGTCTATATCCATAAGGCATTATGGTGATCAATTCAAGATCTGACGGAATATTGAGAAGCTCTTTTACCGCTATTTGTTGTTCTTCGATGCGGACTCCGACAAAGCATGTGCCTAGGCCTTCTGACCATGCGACTAGTTCCATTTGTTGTATGGCTCTTCCGGCATCTAATTGGGGTCTGGGAGCGTTTTCCATCACAATGACTATTGCCAACGGCGCATCGCTTATGAAAGATCCTTGTGTAGCAATTCTCCCTAATTCAGAGAGAGTACTGGGATCTTGAACGACTACAAAATGCCAAGGTTGAGAATTACTTGAACTTGGCGACCATCTGCCTGCCTGCAATATTTTCTCTAAAACGTCTTCAGGTATAGGATCACTTTTGTATTCTCTGATTGTTCGACGTCCTCTGATACATTCAAAAACTTCCATGTTTTATGTCTCCTTAATTTGTTAAGACGCTCATATACTATTTATAGAGTGACTATTTCTGAATCGACAATCGATTCTTTTAGGACTAATAAACCGATAGATGGGATTACTTTGAATCTCCTTTTACCTGCGGCACCTGGATTAAAAAATAGAATGTCGTTCCACGTTTGTTGGTAAGCTATATGGCTGTGGCCATAAATGACTATTTTGAAATCCTCTGATTGGAAGTCATGCAATATCGGATCTTGTACACTCTTGGGTGGCTTGAGTTCATGAGTAAGGTATATTTTGAAGCCACCTAGTTCCAAAATTTCTACCTCTGGGCAGAGAGCCGACTGTCCTTCTCTGTCAACGTTCCCTCTGACTTTGGTAACAGGAGCGAGTTGTTCTAATTCCGATATTATTGAGTAATTACCGATATCACCCGCGTGAAGGATGTGCCCAACTCCTTCCAGCAATAGCAGGGCTCTTGGATCCATATAGCCATGTGTGTCAGATATAACTCCAACTCGCATTAAATCTCATAGTAAATAGTGATGTATTTCTGGACTTTCGAAGCCTAGCAGTTAGCTTTCTCAGGGTCAAGGAACATCGGAATCTATCCAATGGCGACATAGGCCGCCGGGTGTATAATCCCATACACATTCCAATAATGGGCCTAAGGGCCCGGTTAGAACTCTTGTGGGATATGACTAATTGAGACTAAGTGTTTTAGATCAAAGTCCAGCTAACGAAACCGAAACCAGTTCTGCCGCTTTAAGAAACACTATACATCTTGCTCAAATGGCGGAGGAATGGGGTTACCATAGATTTTGGGTGGCAGAACATCACGGCTCTAATCGCTTAATGAGTTCTTCTCCCGAAGTTTTAATCTCCCATCTGTTAGCCAAAACATCAACTATCAAAGTAGGATCCGGGGGCGTCATGCTCCAGCATTATAGTCCGTATAAGGTAGCGGAAAATTTTAATGTTCTTGCTACATTGGCGCCGGGTAGAGTAGATCTTGGCATTGGTGGCGGTCCTGGTGGACTTCCGCAATCTACTAGTGCACTTCAACCAGCGCCTTCGACTAATCGAGATTCGTTAAGTCAAAAAATGGTTCAGCTGGGTCAATTCTTGAATGACAATTTGTCTCCCGATAGTAACTTATACGGTTTACAGGCCAGTCCCTTACCTCCTAATCCTGCAGACATATTCATGCTGGGTACAACCGCAAATAGTGCTGAATTGGCTGCTGAATTGGGTTTGCCATATGTGTTCGCTTTGTTCCTAAACAACGATGAAAAGGTGATGTCGGAATCCCTGGGAAATTATAGGAGCAAGTTCAAATCATCGTCAGATAATGAGTCTCAAGTAATGTTAGCCTTACCTGTAGTTGTTGCCGATACTGAAAAAGAGGCAGCTCTGTTGGCGTCAGATATAAAAGTAGTTCGGATAGAGTTGAAAGACGGGAGATCTTTTACAGTGAGATCTGAGGAAGCAGCTCATGAATTTGGGAGACAGGTTAATGAAGAATATATTGTAACGGTTCAACCTCCTGCTGTTCTTCATGGATCAAAGAAAACGATTGAGCAGAAACTTAACGATGTTAGCCATCATTATGATGTTGATGAGTTCGTTATAGTTACAACTATTGGGGATTTTAATAAACGATTGACGTCATACAAGTTGTTGGCAGAAGTATTTAATGGATTCAACCCTTAATTCCGTGGCAGCTAGGTACTATTGGAAAAATTTATCATTCTATGACGCTATGGCGGTGGTTTGAGATGGGTAGCCGAACTAAAATGCATATAGGTGCGTTCTTGGCCGGAACCGGAAGCAACATGGCTTCTTGGAGACACCGTAATGCGGTCTCTGATGGAGCGATTAATTTAGAATATTACAAAGCTTTGACTAAAAAGGCAGAGACCTCTAAATTAGATTTCGTTTTTTTTGGAGATGGCCTCTATATCAGTGAAAAATCCCATCCCAATTTCCTTAACCGTTTCGAACCCCTGACTTTGCTGGCAGCTTTGTCAATGGAGACTAAGCAGATAGGTCTGGCTGCAACGCTTTCAACCACCTACAGTGATCCCTTTACGGTTGCCAGACAATTTGCATCAATTGATCATCTCAGTGGTGGCAGAGCCGGTTGGAATATTGTTACATCGCCTCTCGAGGGTTCAGCCTTGAATTATAGTAGATCAGGCCATCCGGAACATGATCTGCGTTATAAGATGGCGCACGAATTTGTCGAAATCACTAAAGGGCTATGGGATTCTTGGGAAGACGATGCTTTTGTAAGAGAAAAGGGGTCGGGGAAATTTTTCGAACCCGAGAAAATGCATAGGATAAATTATTCAGGACAGTTTTATTCGGTTCAAGGTCCTTTAAATATATCCAGATCACCTCAGGGCAGACCAATTTTAATACAAGCCGGATCGTCCGAGGCAGGCAAGGAATTTGCATCTCGCCATGCCGACGCGGTGTTCACTGGCCAGGCAACCATCAAAGATGCCTTGGCTTTTTATGAAGATGTCAAACGAAGGGCTAAGTCACACGGTAGAGACCCGAATGATATCCTTATACTTCCCGGATTTGCTCCTATTATAGGAAGTACTGCCAGTGAGGCTGAAGAAAAATATCAAGAAATTGCGAATCTAGTAGTGATAGATGATGCTTTAAATTATCTGGGCAGGTATTTCAATGACTTGGATTTTTCTAAATACGAACTAGATTCGGCTTTCCCAGAACTCGGAGATTATGGCCGGAACGGTTGGGAAAGTGCTACCGATAGGATAAAACAGTTAGCAAAAGACGAAAAATTGACACTGAGGCAGATGGCGATCAGGTCTACTACTCCAAAGCCACCCTTCCTGGGGACGCCCTCCCATGTAGCTGATACCATGCAAGAATGGTTTGAAGCTGGCGCTGCGGATGGCTTTATGCTGAATAATTCGGTTCTACCAGATGGATTTAATGAATTCGTTGATCATGTTTTGCCCATTTTGAAGGACAGAAAACTCTTCCGTCTGGATTATGAGTCAAACACTCTACATGGTAATTTAGGGTTGGATGTACCAAAGAACAATTTTATAGAAGCAAACAATCAAGGTCCTAAGTCTTCAGGAGAGGATTAATTTGGCAACTTTACTTGGTATACATGGTTCAGTGACTTACCCAGGCAGGCTGTACCATGCTCTGAAGTACGCCTTGCATTACGTGGGAGATCAAGACAATTCCCTTACAGTAGACCTCATGCATCTAGGTGATTTCAAGGTGTCGTTCGCTGATGGTAGGGAGTTGGCTGATTATCAGGATGATACCGAGAACGTTGTTGGTAGAATTTTAGCGGCGGATATGTTTTTGATTGCGACTCCTGTTTTTAGAGCGACATTCACCGGAGCTTTAAAAAATCTATTTGACTTGGTCCCTGTTGAAGGCTTTCTAGGAAAGGCTTGTGGATTAATAGCAATGGGTGCTACGGATCATCACTATCTATCTGTTGATACACAACTACGACCGGTTTTAGCCTGGTTCGGAGCCCAAACTATCCCTGGCCTAGTTTACTTGAAGTCCAGTCAATTTTCAGAGGGAAAGCTTTCTGACCCACGAGCTATAACTCAATTGGAATCATTAGCTTCTTCAGTTAACGGGATGAATCACCTGTTGGTAGGAGAGGTTATGATCCAAGGCCCTAAACCTTTAGCTAGTTAGATGCGGGTTTTAATGAGACTTAGAGTCTTTTAATCATGTGCTTAAGGCATCAATTCGTTTAATATATTCGGTAAATCTCGGGTGAATTGACCCTTACTTAGGGTCAAATTAGATCCGAGAGATTCTGCCTTTTTGAACTTGTCCAGAGCCTCATGTGGTCCGTAGGATATCACGGGGTTGTCGAAATCAATTTGCTTAATGTGTTCTAACGCACTGACCCATAAAGATTCTTCACATTCTAAGTCTAGCAATATTAATGCAGGGTGATTGGTGCTGATTTGTTTGATGAAATCCTGTTCATTGTTAGCACGATTGACCTCGAATCCCAAGGGAGAAGCCAAGGAATCTATCCTGCCTAGAAAGAACAGATCTTGAGATACTAATATTATCAGACTGGATCCAGAATTATTCATAACTAGCTACAGTCCTGCCTTTTTTGATGCCGATAGATTTATGGCGATAAGATCTTATATCCATCAGAAATTCCCTGAAGGTTCCAATCCTAAAAAGAACTGACCGGCAGTTTCGTAATTGGTAAAACGCCCCTGTGTATGCTGCGTCATAACGTGGATGTCCTGGAATTTACGCTGGATGGGATTCCGCTCGAATATTGCATCGGTCCCACATAGATTATATGTCATATCTACCACCTGTGCTGCCATTCTAATCCCATGGGTAGTGGCTAGCCTCAGGTTGATACGTTCTTCAGTAGTTAAATATTGCTTTTCATAAGCACTCTCCCAAACTACGGAAGCACTTTGTCTCAAGAAGGCTTTGGAGGATTTCCAAATAGCCTCACCTTCTCCTATGACCCGGTGAGTAGCAGGTTGGCTTTGGAGGAGGTTGCTGCTTCTACCAGGTATCTTCTCACCTGCTATTGATATGGCCGCGTCAAGACTTGACCGAGCAACTCCTAAGGCAACGGTTGAAAACCCAGTGGCAAATAATAAAGTAGTCGGTATCCCATATACACCAGTAATGTGCCTTGGAGCCCATGTAGGATCATAAGTGTGATCCATTGGCACATAAAGATCCTCGATTTCGTAGCTAAAACTAGCAGTCCCACGTAGACCATTTACTTGCCACAAATCTAAAAACTTAACTTGGTCTTTGGGTATAAGCATAATCCGTGCCCCGGTACGATCCCTGGAAGCATCCTTAGGTCCGGTACCGTCAATAATGGGAGCCATGGCGGCTATCCAGGTAGCGTGGTCCATACCGCTACTAAAATTCCATCTCCCACTTAACCTATATCCTCCGTCCACTGGGATTGCTTGAGATAATGAAGTGGGTGGACCGTTAGTGACTACGGCTCGTTGCTCGGCCCATATCTCCTTTGCGGTATCTTCAGGCATCCGCAGAGAGTTTGTAGAAAATACGTTATTTTGATTGATACACCATGCTGTACTTCCATCAACGTCCGCGAAGATCTCCAGAATTTGAAGAAAATCAGGATGTTTTAACTCTGAGCCACCCAGTGACTGAGGTAACAACAGACGGAAAAATCCTTTATCGGCCATTTCATCAGAGAGATCGGTGGGAATTTGCCTGTCATGGTCGATTTGGTCACTGACTTTCTCAACTTTACGTGCTAACTCTTTAGCTTCTTTTAAATAAGATCTAATGTCATATTGGGTCGTAGCCATGTATCTCCTTTAGTTGATCTCTATAGATATCTGGATATAAAAAGAGCGATGCTATCACATATACTTTCAGTAAATATTGGATCACTGTCAAAAGAATGGCCTTGACCTGCATATAAAGTTAGGTCAGTGGGGATTCCATTGTTTTCCAATTTCTCGTACATTCTTAATGACATAGAATGGTGAACCCGATTATCTGATGTGCCATGAAAAAGCATGGTGGGAGGGTATTTGTCGGTTACCTGTTCTATAGGATTAGCTGAGTCAATCATTTCTGTAGTGGGATTTGCTCCCAAAAGCGGGGATAAATCTGATCGCCCAATAACTTCGGCCAAATTGGATACGGCGGATACACCGATAACAGCATTCACGGTAGTGTTTGCTAAGACGATTTCATCTTCCAGAGTTGTATTGAGCTGTTGAGAAATACCTGCCGCCAACAATGCTAGATGTCCGCCGGCAGACTTACCGGCCACGGCTATTTTAGAAGGATGGATGTTTAAATCTTCCGAATGATATCTAGTCCATGATATGTATTTTTGGACGTCACGAATCTGGGCAGGCCAGGGGGCTTCTTCAGTAACCCGGTACTCACCGGTAATGCAGACGTACCCTCTTCTCGCTAAAGGAATCCCGAATCTCCCTTTAAGATTGGCCCTATTGGCACTAAGCCAGCTACCGCCCGGGAAAAATATGATGGCAGGCACTAACTCGGTTTTATCTGCAGGGTGACAGATGTCCGCACGTAACTCTCGTCCATCTACCTCGGCGACCAGGACGTCATTATCTATTTGTATCGAGCCTGATTCCATTTGATCCAGTAGATAGGCCATAGTCTTATATATTTTTTTAGATGACTACAGGTGTGGCCTATTGTAGCGGTTGTAGTCATTTTTAGAAATACCAAGCGGTTTTTGCTAACCTTCGAACGGTTTATCTGAATCGGTTATTACAACCTAGAGTTCTGGCAATCTGAAATACCGTAGGTTGTACTTAGATGGTGAGCCGATCAGGCTTCACACCTGATCAAGAACTCTCTAACAGTTGCTAGATATTCATCAGGATCTTCCCAATGTGGCATATGAGCACTGTTCTCGTACACGTGAAATTCCGACGTAGGTGTCAGATCGGAATAAATTTTAACTGTATCAGGTGAAGCCTCGTCAAATCTACCGCAAGAATATAGAGTTGGGATCTTGAATGAGCTTAACCTGTCAGTCCTATCGTAATCTTTCAAGTTGCCATCCATAAAGAACTCATTGTCGCCCCACATAGTCTTGTAAACTTGGGCTCCCCTGTTTTCCCGACCCTTGATAACCGGTAAAGGGGGAGTTTCAAGCCGTAAAACATGGCGTTTGTTGAATTCTTTAGTGGCATTACGATAGTCCTCAGAGTCCGTGGAACCATTGGTTTCGTGATATTCCAAAGTTCGTTTTATTGAATTAGGTAGTTGTACCCTATATCGATTACAATCGGCTAACCAAAGGGGGACACTTAAGCAAGGGCTTGAAAAAATTAAACTGGTTATCCCCTTTGGGTGAGATAGGTAGTAATCTGTAGCCAGCATAGTTCCCCATGAATGGCCCAAAATATGGAATTGTTTAAACCCGAGAGACGTGATGAGCTCTAACAATTCGTCAACGAATCGATCTATGTGCCACAACTCTGGGTCGTCCGGTCGATCTGAGTTTCCACATCCAAGTTGGTCATAAAATACTATAGGTCTATCTGCTCCTAGGGCTTTCAGTGGTTCCAGTCCAAAATGGCTTGATCCGGGCCCCCCATGGAGCGTAATAAGGGGTAAACCGGGTCCATCACCAATTATTTCATACCAGACCCGTCCGCCTGTTACTTCTATATAACAATCCTTTGGGTAGTTTGACATTGTTTCTCCAATTGGTATGTTCGAAATAGGATATCAGAATGAGAAATCGAAGCTCTGGATACCTTCTCTTGCAAATTGTCCAGGTTAGGCTGATCATTTTATGGTGATGATTAGTAACATTTAGCAAAATCGGCAATGTATAAGATATTCTTAATACCTGCTTATGAAAATACTTACGTGTGGCCAATAAACAAATGAAACTATATCACGGTGCTGCTATCGTTCATGCTAGGCAGATGTTAACGGAAGGTTTTGAAAACCTAACAAATAATTTTGGCTTGTTCAACGCTGCCACTGGTGAACCCGTAAATACTACAGGTGTTTTTTTTAGTGACGTGGTGCTTGATGAAAATGAAGGGGTTAATTCCGAGGCGTATTTGGTATTAGATATACCTGACGCCGAGTTAACCCAATACGAGTGGTTCGAGGAAGGGAAAGGATACCGGGAGTGGTGTATCCCTGCAGAACTTGCCAACCTATATTTCCTCGATAGGGCTATCTATAGTTGGGAAGAACTGCAAAGCGTTTTGGCCTCGGATCGCCGTAGGTCTACTGAAGAACCTGAAAATGGCAATTTGCCTAGTGATTCCTTTTACCAATCAGAGCCCCATACAGAGAACCTTGGTGAAGTAGGCTCATTGTCATTGAAAGAATTAATCGGATGTATTTATCACGAGAGTCTTAAAACCGACCCCGATGAATTCCTGGCGTTGTTGCATGGTAACGAAGTTAATGAGTTTAATGATCAGTCAGGACACATTTTAAATTGGTTAATCTCTGTGCGACGCCTTATAGGACATGATAGCGATTGAGGGTTCATCAATACATGACGAGTTCCATCGGGCTGAGACCCGATGAAACTTTTTCACCACGATGGGTGGCATAGAGGCTGTTTTAGAATTTATTGTGTAATATCCATTGGGGCTTGGTTAGTCAGTCTCGTTATCTTCCGACCCAGCTACCATAGACTGGATATTGGCTACAGATAAATTCTATATAAGCAGGTTGTCCTGAAGAGTTTTTATCGATGGCTCTTTCTAACGCTGGTACAACATCGGATGGTTCGTAGACTCGTTCAGTATGTAATCCGAGCTCCGCTAGCACTTTAGACATATCTACATCATCGTATCCAAGTACGCTGTGTGTATAAGGGTCGTGACCAGCTCCCCAGAATCCGGGCCCATAGCCTGCGAATCCTCCGTTACTGATGTGAACTACAGTAATCGCGACATTTTGTCTAAGGGTAACTTCTAAGTTTCCTAACATATACCCCAGACCTGCTTCACCTGTGACTACTATGGAGGGTCGGTTAGGTTCGGCTATTTTAGCCGCTAGGGCTCCTGCGAGGCCAAACCCTAATGTAGATACATTACCCCATCCGAGGAATCCGCGGGGGACCAAAGTGTCGTAAATAGTACTCAATTGATCTCTGGTGTTGCCTGATTCATGAGTAACAAATGAGTTATTAGGATCTAGGGCTTCCATTAACCCGGCGTATACTCGGTAAGGGTTAATGGGTTTATCTTCTGAAACCATGGCCGCATTGTAAGGAGCCATAGCTGTTTCACGTGCTGATCGTATATCAGAGTAAATCTTCTCGGTATTTGCGGGTGGTGCAGCTCTCGTCCCTGACTGTGCGATAAGGGCTTTTAAAGTTAAACGAGCATCACCAATTAATGCATGAGATGTCGGGTAAATCTTATTTATATGTAATTCATCTACATTGCAGTGAATTATAGTTTTGTTTGTAGCATTTGGGATGGCGTGACTGAATCTGCCAGGCGATAAGCTAGATCCTATCGCAAGGATGAGATCACTGGAGTTCAGATATTGTTCCACTTGTTCTCCCCTAACGCCGACAAACAAGGGGTGATTTTCAGGGAATGCCCCTTTTCCTTTGAGTGTAGTGACAACAGGAATACTTCGTGATTCTGCAAATGACCTTAACTCGTCAGCAGCACCGGCATATATAACGCCTTCTCCTGCATATATTAAGGGATTCTGGGATTGGTCCAATAATTCTAGAGCGCTGGAAACATCTTCCGAATCGGGGCCAGATTTCCAACCTTTCACTGGTATATATGGATCGGCCGTCTCATCGTATTCACCTGTTGGGTCGGGAACAGCGATTACGATAGGGCCAGGCCTGCCTGATCTTAGAAGTGTAAAGGCCCGTCTCATGAATTCAGGGACGCGTTTAGGATCGTCAATATACCCATACCATTTAGATACTGTTTTCAAGCTCGCCGGAACATCGAATTGACTGTTCCCTGATTGTCCAATAGGTACACCATCCGTTATGCATAAAACGGGAGAACCGTCTTCAAAAGCTTGGGCTATGCCAGCATACGCGTATTGCATCCCTGCTGCATTTACTCCCCCTTGAAATGTGCATACGCCAATTTTTGTGCCGGCAGTGACACGAGAATATGCATCAGCCAGTGCTACGGCATATCTATCATCTCGCATCATAACTATAGGGACTCCTTCCTTGCCTAAAGCGTTATTAACTCGGCAAACAGGGAATGTTGAAACCCATTCGATCCCTTCTTGTTTTAAAATGCGGGCTATTCCTGTGGCTACGTCAAGTGACATCTCTAGTTACTCCTCTGTTCTATATTCTCGTGGTTGCCATTCTATCCTATTACACAGTGATCCCGAAGACCTTAGAATTCACAATAATGTCGAATGGATGGGCATTTGCTATCAGTGGCTGACCCGAGCTAGTTCCTGGGCTATCCAATTAATTGTGAATCCCGGATTCTAGCCTATTTGGATGCCAACAGGGCAATGATCTGATCCCATGACATCAGCTAAAATGAATGCCTCTTTAACTCGTTTAGAGAATGATGTGTTAGCAAAGAAATAATCGATTCTCCAACCGACATTACGAGTCCTAGCTCTGGTAATCTGGTCCCAATAGGAATACTTTTCGGGTTCTTTATGGTACATGCGGAATGTATCTAAATACCCGTGTCCAATGAATTTATCCATCCAGTCCCTCTCCATTGGGAGGAATCCCGAAGTCTTTTCATTGGCCTTGGGTCGCGCCAAATCTATCTCTGTATGAGCCGTGTTATAGTCGCCACATATAACGACATCTTTCCCATCTTGGCTAAGTCTATCTACAAAACTTAAAAATGCGTCGTAAAATTCCATTTTGTAGTCTAGCCTGTCTACTGAAGATTGCCCATTAGGGAAATATATATTTATCAAGGTAAATTCGCCATAGTCAGCAACCAAAATCCGACCTTCATTGTCAAACTTCTCGAGTCCAAAGCCGTATTCCACTGATATGGGTTCCGTTTTACTGTATATGGCTACTCCGCTGTACCCTTTTCTTTCCCCCGAACAAAAATAGGAGTGATATCCGGAGATTTCCTTAATTTCATCTGGAAGTTGTTCGACATGCGCCTTGGTCTCTTGCAGGCATAAAAATTCTGGTGATGCTAAGTTTAACCAATCTAGAAATCCCTTTTTGTGCGCTGCCCGTAGCCCATTAACGTTCCAAGATAACGCGGTTAAATGATCAGTCATATTAGTTCTCCCAACATGGTTCTACCTACCTATGGTCAAGTGGTTTTACTAGGTGAGCATATCCTTGAGATGCTTATAAGCTGAATTCCTTAACAGTACCAATCTACCCAAGCCCTCAGTTTTTTTTATTTTGGATTGATTATCATAAAGGAGTTATAGCACATTTATCTGATAGTAAGCAGTATTTAATTAATTCTTAGAGAAACCTGATCCACCACCGGTTTGCTCGTTAACTAGGAATGTCGCACTGTCTTGCCCCCGTGCTGTTTCCAGATCGGCATCAAAACGTTGGCCTCCAAAACCTCCGAGCAATTCATGTCTTCTTTCAGTGTATAACCGACCCTCATATTCAGGTTGCTTGATTTCCCTTGAATCTTCTCCTGCTAGGTACATTTCCACAGCTTGGACCATGAGATCTTCTAAGTCGTCGTTACTGATATGTGATGCGGTTCGGAGGAATACATATCCCCATCTGAGCCCCATGTGTTCGAAGTTCATATGATGAATCATCACCCGGTACTAATAGATTTCGAATCAACGGTATATTAGTATATGATAAAGATCTAACAACTGGAAATAAGTAGAGTTACTTTGGGTTGATATTCTTTCCTTAATGGCATGTTCAGGTCTGATTATGAACGAAACATCTGACGTAATGGTAGAAAAAATCATATTAACTAAGTGGTCACAATTCCCGACTAATGGATCCTAGATAATTTCTAAACTCGACTTTGGTCGAAATCTCCCGTGGCCTAACATTTTAAATTGAGCGAGGAGCGAATGGTTGATAACAGATTTGATCCAAAACCCATGACGTTACAGGGTAATCTTGTCCGCTTAGAACCTCTGACTCTAGATCATGCTCCTGGTTTATTAAATATAGCCCAAGATGAGTCTATATGGCAGTTTTTCGCCATGGATGCACCGAGAGTTTTAGATGAGGCAGAGCAATGGATTAAAGGGCGTTTATCCGATCAGGAAGCAGGCCAACGACTCCCATTTGCGGTGATATCTTTAGCTGATGGAGAATTCGCAGGATCTACTGGTTATTCTGAGATAAACAAAACGAATCGTACTATAGCGATTGCCAGTTGGTACGGAGTTAAATACCAACGTACAGGGGTTAATACGGAATGCAAATATATGCTTCTCAAATATGCTTTTGAGGAATTCGGGGCTTTTAGAGTTAGTTTAAATGTTGATGTAACAAATATGCGGTCCCGTCGCGCAGTAGAACGAATTGGAGGGGTACAAGAGGGGTTACTGAGGAAGCAAAGAATTCGTAAGGATGGCACGCATAGAGACACTGTAATATACGGTTTTACGGATGATGATTGGCCTAGGGTGAAGGAACGCCTAGAAGGATTTATGGATCGATAATCTGACAGATTTGTGTGTATTTAGGCGTATATATGATACTGGAGAAATACAGGGTAAAGAAAGTGGTACTGAGGAATTTGGACTCAATATCTTAATTACAAGAGAGGTAGCCTAGT
>CAJXEF010000024.1 GCA_913052545.1 uncultured Chloroflexota bacterium | reverse complement strand
GGGCCTTGAGCCAATGATATATCAGCCGCAAGGGTTAATGAGAATGATATAGTCAGAGCTATTATAGATATGGCTAACAATACATAATTTCGTGACATTTACAACTCTCCTGATGGCGGTCGCGGAGATTATAACTAGATATAAGAACTAAATCTAATTTAATATTCACCTGCGGGTGCAATCTAATATTTGTTGGAGCCAAAATGTGATCTTTGATCTGTTATGGCTCCCATTTTGTTCTTGATACTCTGATCCCAATCACTGGGAATAAGTTTAAACCCTCGGATTACAGTGTCGAAATTGTCAGCCAAGAAAGATCCGGTAGAGGAATTGGAAATATCTTCGCGCATATTACCGAATGGGAATTTTTGAACTCCAGCCAGTAAAGCCGACAGTATAACTAACCCTACGATTAACCCGATTGCTGTTCCAGCAAGGTTGTTTGCCATACCACCTAAGGGGACGAACTTAATGATAGTTGAGAGTACCCTGTTTATAATCTCAGCCCCTATAATCAGAGCGATTATCAATACTAAGAAAATAATTATGCTCTGTACTCTTTCGTTGTCAGACATTGAAGGCAATAAGTTTGATATGGGTTGAGTTAGACGACTAGAAAGAGCCAAACCTACACCCATAACTACTAAGAATACTCCCATCCTGACTAACCCGGATTTAAACCCTTTGTAAGCAGCTATTACTAATATCACTAAAACCAGAATGTCTACCCAGTTCATCTCTACAACTCGCTAGTTTTATTTTTCAGCCGATTTCGCTTTAGAATAGACGATATTGTATCTCGGACTTCAATTTATTTAAACCAAATCCTTAACCACTATGAGGCTACGTAAAATATTCTAATTAACTGAGTTCGATTACCAATATTTTATGCATGACCTGATTTCTTAGCAAGTTTATCGGTGGCTGGTCAGTAATTGTCCTGGATATATTGCGGTCGCAGTGTTTAGACTAAGCAGGTTAGTATCCATACTATTGTGTATTGCCTTTGCCAAATATCATGTACCTTCAGCCGAGTAATACGCCGTGCCTGATTATTGCAATTATTACGCTATACCAAGAGTTATCTTGGGTGATAATGGGAAATCACTGCAGGTTGGTGCCAGTTTGCAAGGGACAATCCCTTCTGTTATCGTGGCGGCGTTAAGGCTCGGTAGCTGATGAAACAAATGCTGACGTACTAGATGGACAGTATCTCGAAAACTAAATTATATGATAGAGAGGCTTGGATATGGAGCGGCGAATCCCTACGAAAGAAGAGGTTGTAAGTTACCTAAAAGAAGATCGTAACTGGGGTCGTTGGGGCTCTGACGACCAGGTAGGTGCTGTAAACATGGTTACAGCCGAAAAACGATTAGCCGCAACGAGGACAGTTCAATCCGGCAAAGCTGTTTGTCTGAGCCGAGAATTCCCGAAAACCCCTGCGCCAAACAATCCGACTCCTGCCCTCCACTATATGCACCGGGTTTCAAGAGGTGAAGAAGCTGGGTTTTACGGAGATTTTTACGGCATTTCTTATCACGGTACAGCGACTACTCATCTAGATGCGTTATGCCATGTTTGGAACGAAGACGGAATGTGGAACGGTCGCCACCCCGACGAGGCTGCTAACATGGACGGGGCCATATGGGGGGCAGTTGACCAATGGAAAGAAGGCATAATAACTCGGGGAGTTTTATTGGATGTCCCTAGACATCGAGGAGTTGCATATGTCGATATGGAAAATCCAGTACATGGATGGGAACTCGAGGACATAGCCAAAAATCAAGGAGTGGCGATCGAACCGGGTGATGCTATTCTTGTGTACAGCGGACGGGAAAAATGGAACGAGGATGGGAATCCTTTATGGGGAAGTGATTCGACTGCCAGACCTGGGCTCCATGCTTCATGTCTTAAATTCATAAGAGAGTCTGATTGTTGTCTATTGGTTTGGGATATGATGGATTTCACCCCGAATGGGTACGATCTTCCTTGGTCGGTTCACGGGTCGATTTTCGCCTATGGTATAGGGTTATTGGATAATGCGCTTTTGGAGCCTTTAGCAGATGTATGTGCTGAAGAAGGGCGCTATGAATTTCTACTGACTGTTAATCCATTAAGAGTCGTGGGAGGCACAGGTTCGCCTGTGAATCCTATTGCCATACTTTGAAGATATATCTGTTACCTCAATCTAGAGGCTGCTAATTTTTAAAAGGATCGATACCCACCTTATCGCCCATAATGTCAGGCTCAGTAGAATAACGTCGGATGAGGTAGATTGGAACCGGGAGGTTGATTGGTGAGTTTGAAATGGCAACACAACACTACTGTAGTCAACGGAATCAATATACATTATGTGAGTCATGGGACCGGTGCACCCCTACTTATGTTGCACGGTTGGCCGGAATTCTGGTTTGCCTGGAGAAAGCAAATTCCGGTTATATCTGAGCATTACCAAGTCATAGTTCCTGATTTAAGGGGATTTGGTTATTCAGATAAACCCTTTGAGGGGTATGACACTAAGACTTCAGCAGCTGACATGTTTCAGCTTACACAATCACTGGGTTTTCAAAAAGTATCCATAGTAGCCCATGATATTGGAGCCCGAGTCGCGTTCCGTTATGTGTTAGA
Organism: uncultured Chloroflexota bacterium; assembly: GCA_913052545.1. The sequence goes on along the minus strand of CAJXEF010000024.1, from coordinate 14,192 downwards.
TAATGAATCTTCGGTTGATCGTGTCGTACTTCTCGATTCAACTCCCCCTATAGAACAATTAGGCAACCAACCACCTGCAGTTATTCGGGAAAGATGGCATTCTTATTTTCACCAGCAATTCGACCTTCCAGAGAAGTTAATTGAAGGAAGAGAAGAGATTTACTTGAGACATATCTTCAGAGACTGGTGTATAAACAAATACGTTTTGAGTGATGAGGAAATAACTGAATATGTAAAAGCCTATTCTCAACCAGGCGCGTTGAGAGGAGGCTTTAACTATTATAGAGCCGCTGCCTATCAAGATCCTGATGATTGGAGGGCCGAGGCCGAGAGAGTTTTGACTCATCCGTTATTGTTTTTATATGGCGATCGCCGGGTGAGAACAGCTCAAGAGATGGGTGTGGCATCCCTAGATGATTCTTGGAAAAAGTTTTTCCCAAACGTGATTGGCAGGCATATGGGAAACTACGGTCATTTTCTTCAGTGGGAGACTCCCGATGCTGTAAATCGCGCGATTTTAGAATTCCTTGATAGCGATTGATATTAAATTAACAATACAGAACGATGTCAGTTTAAGTAGATACATCCATGTAGAGGGTAAAAAATGACATTAAAGAACAACCTCAAGGATAAAGCTGCAATCGTAGGCATCGGTGAAACAGCCTATAGTCGTGAATCTGGCCGTTCAGAGTTGGATATGGCAGTGGAGGCCGCTGATAAAGCTATCACAGATGCAGGTCTTTCATCATCAGATATTGACGGAATCGTGAAGTTCACGGCAGATGCTACTCCCCAAGGAGAGTTGGCCGCATGTTTGGGGATCCCTTACTTAAGGTATTATGGCGAACTCGGTCCTTTAGGTGGAGCCGCCTGTGGACTAGTTATCCAGGCTGCAATGGCCGTATCCAGTGGCATGGCTAATAACGTTATAGTATTTCGGTCTGTTAATGGCAGATCAGGGGCCCGATATGGGTCAGGGGTGGTAACTACTAGGAGAGGGCGGGGTACTTCGGCATTTACAGAACCCTATGGACTTTTAGTTCCAGGACAATCCAGTGCGATGAGAGCACGAAGGCATATGCATGATTTTGGAACCAAGTTAGAACATTTCGGTGGGGTTGCCTTAGCCTTCCGTAAACATGCCTGTTTAAATCCTAAAGCTATTATGTATGGGCGACCCATTACTATGGACGATTATTTGAATAGCAAAGTGTTTTTTGACCCTCTACGTATATTTGACTGCGCTTTAGAGGCTGATGGAGCTAATGCTTTCATAATTTCCGCGGCTGATAACTCTTTTAATAGTAGCGAGCGCCCTGTATTCATTATGGGGGCGGCCCAAGCTTTACCTGCCGGACTCGGAGACCGAGGTGGAAACTGGGAGGATAACGGGGCTTCACGCTTGGCTCCTGAGCTTTTTGCCAGTGCAGGCGTGACAGCTGATGACATAGACGTCGTTGGGTTTTACGACCATTTTAGCCCTGTCATAATTACGAAACTAGAAGATTACGGGTTTTGTAAGAGAGGTGAAGGGGGGCCATTCGTCGGGGAGGGCCGGATAGAACTTGGAGGTCAAATACCTGTTAACACTTCAGGCGGGCATCTTTCAGAAGCTTATTTACAGGGTATGAACCAAATAATTGAAGTAGTACGCCAACTGCGTCACCAATCGTATGCTCAGGTGGAAGATGCGGAGCTGGGGTTAGTTGACAGCGGGGATGGTTCAGGTGCCCTTATATTGAGGAGGTAGCAGTAATGACTTTAGTTCCATTTCCACTGCCTGTTCCTAGTCTAGATAATCAACATTGGTTTGACAAATGTAAAGAACATGTCTTGGTTTTACAGCAGTGTAGAGAGTGTAAAGCATTCAGCCATCCCCCGAGACCTAATTGTACCAATTGTGGCTCATCTGATCTTAATTGGGTTGAATCTACAGGCAAGGGTACCATATTTACTTTTACCGTAACTAGACAACCTGTGAGCAGACCTTTAGTTGGTCGGACACCTTGGATTGTGGTGGAAGTTGAATTGGAGGAAGGAGTTCATATGATTAGCAATCTGATCGATGTGGATTGCGACGACCTTCAAATCGGCATGGCTGTTGAGGTAGTGTTTGACCAAGTTGATGATGAGATTACGTTGCCTAAATTTATAATAGTCTAGACAAACTTAGCCCTGTAGAGGCCTACAGAGTGTCGGATCTATCTCGAGGATATATGCCTGTTACGCCCCCTGAGGACTTGAATTTACTACCACCTTATAGGGTTCTAGACCTCGCGGGTCCAGAAGGAGTTTTTTGCGGCAAATTCCTGGCTGATTATGGAGCCGATGTGGTAAAGATTGAGCCACCGACTGGGGATCTGGGCCGGTTTAAACCACCGTTCCTAGGGGATCGGCAAGGAGTTGAAGGGAGCGGATATTTCCTCTTCTATAACACGAATAAGAAGTCTGTCACTCTCAATATAGAAAAAGAGTCAGGCCAAAGAATATTTAAACAGATGGTCCTGAACGCAGACGTGGTATTGGAGAGTTTCCCTGTTGGCTACATGGCTTCTTTAGGTTTGGATTATGACTCACTAAACGCGCTCAATCCAAAACTAGTGATGTGTTCATTAACTCCTTTTGGACAAACAGGGAGTTGGAAAGATTATAAAGCCACTGATTTGACCCTGATGGCAGCCAGCGGCTTCATGCAAATAACCGGTGACCCAGAAGGACCGCCTCTCCGGCAGGGTAACGAGCAGTCTCATTTTCCCGGAGCTCAATACGCGGCAACTTCTATCCTCGCCGCGTTGTATCACCGCGATATAGTTGGTGGTCAGGGGCAATACATAGATATATCTCTCCAAGAAGCACTTATCACCTATTACACGGATGCCCATCCAGCTTTAGCCTGGCAATTCTTAGGTGAGAACGTAACGAGAGTTGGGACGAATTCAACCCTGGTAATTCCATTAGGGGCGTACCCGAGTGAAGATGGATGGATTGCTTTGGGGATCATCACTCCCAGAGAATGGGAAGCGCTTTCCCAATGGATTTATGAAATAACAGGAGATTCAGAAGTTCTAAGTGATCTATACAAGGGTGGCAACCAAGATAGAGCGCCATTCATAGATATCATCACCGCAATGGTCGTGGATTTCACGAGTAGATTCTCAAGCGAGTATCTATTCCATGAAGGTCAAAAAAGAAACCTGGTCTTTATCCCTGTTAATAATGTTCAGGATCTGTTGAGTGACCCTCAATTGGCCGCGAGTAATTTTTGGTATTCCTTGGAACATCAACAGACTGGCCCGCTTGCTTATCCTTTGGGTGTTTTTGATAGCGATGAGGTTACTCCTAGAACTATCTCAGCTCCTATATTGGGTAGAGATAATGTGTCCATTTACATAGATGAAATGGATTTAACCAAAGAAGATTTAGAGACGCTGAAGGAAAACGGTGTGATTTGATGCCTGCTCAAGCTTTGAAGGGTTTACGGGTTTTAGAATTGGGTCCTTATGTAGCATTACCTCTGACCGGAAGGATTTTAGCTTCTCTGGGCGCCGAGGTGATTAAAGTTGAGACAAACAAAGTACTTGATGAAATGGCCTTTATTCCTGCTTGGTCTAGAGGTGCTGGCCAACCTGAATTCCAACGCAATAAAAAGAGAATTTCGCTTGATGTAAGGACTCCGGACGGCTTAAAAGTATTTAGACAGTTACTCAATGTCAGTGATGTATTTATGACTAATTTCAGGAGAAATATTCTTAGTCGCTGGGGTATAGACTTTACCGAAGTCCGATCAATACGCCCTGATATTGTTGTTATGTGGCAAACTGGCCTGGGTGGAATAGGCCCATATTATACTTATAAATCTTACGGGATCCTTGTCCAACATATGGGTGGTGTTTCTTTGATGAGTGGAGAAGAGGGTGAGCCTCCAGCGACTATAAATACTTCTTATTCCGATTACCACACCGGGGTTTTCCAACCGGCAGCTATCGTAGGAGCTCTTATGCGCCGCGCTCTTACAGGTAACACGGCAACTATGGAGTCTTCAATCTTTAAATCGGGGGCAGTAACTGCAGGTCCAGCAATCCTCGATTTTCAGGTAAATCAGCATATGCCGAGAAGAATCGGTAACAGGGATTTATGCATGGCTCCACACGGGGTATATCCATGTAAAGGAGAGGATAACTGGTGTGCTATAGCCGTTCAAAACGAAACCCAATGGGAGACCATGGTTAACATCATGGGGGCCCCTGATTGGATCAATGACGTTGAGTTTGCCACCATAGAAGGTCGTTTGGAAAATCATCAACGTCTAGATTGGTTAATCGGCGAATGGACTAAGAACCAATCAGCTGGACAGCTCATGCAGACGATGCAAGATGCTGGGATACCTGCAAGCATAGTCTCAAAAGGGCAGGATCTTAATGAAAGCAGGCATTTAAAAGATAGAGGATTTTACCAGCCTTCGAGGTATTTTACAGCCGAGAGAGATAAGCCAGCATATGACTGGGTTGAGGGAGAGGGTATCGCATCTGTAATCCCTGCTCGCATGTCAAATACTCCGATGGAATATGGCTATTATCATAATATTGGTGAAGATAACGAGTACGTATACGGCGAGGTGCTTGGACTGACGTCAGATGAGATACAGCGTATGACTGAAAATGGTGCTTTTTATTAATGCTTAAGGACGTTAGCTCGATAAAAATGGGCGACGTGCTAAATTTACGAAAAGGTATGATAAATAATATGGTTGATTATAGTGGCTACAAGGATTTAATTATTCAGGTAAAAGACGGAGTTGCTTTACTAACCATTAACCGTCCCGAAAAATTTAACGCGACCGATGCTAATTTACACAATGAACTCAGTAGAATTTGGATAGATATAGGGAACGACCCGAATACTCGGGTTGCAGTGATAACAGGTGCAGGGACAGCTTTTTCCGCTGGCGGAGATTTCGATTTGATTGAACAATCAATAGGCAACTCCGAAGTCATTGCGGGGACAATGGAGGAGGCGAGGAATATAGTCCACAACCTAATCAATCTGGATAAGCCTGTTATTTCTGCGATTAATGGTGTTGCGGTAGGTGCCGGCCTTGCAGTTGCTTTATTGGCTGATATTTCTATAGCTTCAGATAAAGCACGGTTTACCGATGGCCATGTGAGGTTGGGGGTTGCTGCGGGAGATCATGCAGCGGTGATATGGCCGCTGCTCATTGGCATGGCAAAAGCTAAATATTATTTGTTGACTTGCGAATTTATGGACGGTACTGAAGCAGAGAGATTAGGATTGGTGAGCATGGTCGTTCCTCATGACGAACTAATGGATCGAGCCATGTCAGTTGCTAATAAGCTGGCACAAGGCTCTCAATTTGCTCTCAAATACACTAAACGTTCATTGAATCAGTGGCTGCGGATGGCAGAACACACAGCATTCGACTATTCCTTAGCATTAGAAATGTTGGGGTTTTTCGGAGGCGATATATCTGAAGGTCTTCAAGCCGTAAAAGAAAAAAGAGAACCTAATTTTCCATCCACCCAGTGATCAAGAACTACTAGACATCGACCTTATTCGAGTCTTATTAGTCTCATGCAATAACTAAAGGGTGACTTGGGACCAATTTATTACACGCTGAGGTTTTATGAGAATAATTTCTACTGAACCTAATATGCAGGATTACCAATATTCTTATGATAATGATCGGTTAGAGGTGCCAGAATACTTTAATTTCGGGTTCGACGTGGTAGATAAGTGGGCCCAAGACCGCACCAAGATGGCTCTTATTTCAATTGATTCAAGTGGGAATCAGGCTCAATACCACACCTTTTGGGATCTTAAAGTCTTGTCGGATAAATACGCGAACGCTCTAAAAACCCAAGGAATAAAAAAGGGTGACCGGGTCTTTATAATGTTGCCGCGTATCCCCGAATGGTATGTAGTTATGATCGGATTGTTTAAGCTGGGAGCAATACCCATGCCTGGTACTACTTTGTTAACTGCCAAAGACATTGAATATCGTATAACCCAGGCAGAAGCCAGTATGGCAATTACGGATTTAGAAAACTCGGATAAAGTAAATTCAGCTGCGGGAGGCTGTCCAACGTTGGAGTCATTGGTCATAGTTGGAGGAGAACGCCAAGGTTGGTTTTCATTCTCTAATCAAATTGACCAGGCCTCAAGGATTCTAGATCACGTTGAACCCACCCGGAGTGACGATCCTCTGCTTATTTATTTCACATCAGGTACTGTCGGATATCCTAAGATGGTGGTTCACACTGAGGCCTCGTGTGCCATAGGACACACTCTTACAGCTAAGTACTGGCATGATTTGAAAAGTACAGATCTCATGTGGACGCTATCAGACACGGGATGGGCTAAAGCTGCTTACGGGAAATTATTTGGCCAGTGGAGCCTCGGTGCTGCTGTTATGCAACACGACGCTCGCGGACGGTTCGACGCCCGAATGACGCTGGGTATGATAGAGCGATATGGCGTGACTTCTTTTTGTGCCCCTCCCACCGCTTACAGGATGATGGTTTTGGAAGACTTAAGCCTCTATGATTTTAGTAATCTTAGGCATTGTACTGGAGCAGGGGAACCACTTAACCCGGAAGTTATGAAGCAATGGGAGGATGGCACAGGGTTACAAATTTATGATGGGTATGGGCAAACGGAGACTGTACTTCTGGTTGGAAATTTTCGGTGTAACGAGATTAAACCTGGATCCATGGGGAAGCCTGTTCCCGGGTTCGTGATTGATATAGTAGATGATGAGGGTAATAAAGTGCCGGATGGTGAGGAGGGGCAAATTGCGGTCAAAATTAAGCCGGTTAGGCCGGTCGGGCTTTTTAAAGAGTACTGGCGCAATCCAGAAGCTATGGAAACTTCCTTTTATGGAGATTGGTATTTTACAGGGGACAAAGCATATAAGGATTCCGATGGATATTTTTGGTTTGTCGGAAGAGCAGATGATGTCATAATATCTGCCGGCTATCGGATCGGTCCATTTGAGGTAGAAAGCGCGCTTATTGAACATCCTGCCGTCGCTGAGTCTGCTGTCGTTGCTAGTCCGGACGAATTGCGAGGGGAAATAGTGAAAGCATTCATAATTTTAGCTCCGGGTTATCTACCATCTGATGAATTGGTCGAGAATCTCCAAAGCCATGTCCGAAGCACGACCGCACCCTACAAATACCCCCGCCTAGTTGAATTTGTTAGCGAATTACCCAAAACGGTGAGCGGCAAAATCAGAAGGGTGGAGTTAAGGGAAATGGAATTCAACAAAAACCACGCGGATTAAAGGAGAATCGATCACTCTGAGGGATACTTTTTCCCCAAACCAGAGCCGTTACTACCCTAAGCGGCATTTAATCCGGTGAGGTCCTTCCTGAGATAATCTGATGTTTTCGGTTCCATATGACATGAGTGGGAGAAATAACAGCTATTAAGGAAACGGAAAGGGAAACGGTTTAGGTATGTACCTATACTCAGGGCATTCTTAGACCGTTTCATTACCTCTAACCATCGCTAAAAACAAGAGGGTGATAGCAAGGAAGCATTGTTTAATGACATAATATTAATCTAATCAGCTCATAGACTGACGAATTTATGACCGTGCCATCGAGTCTGTATATAAAAAACATCCTATAATATTCGATATCAGTGGGTTGACGCCATGAAGAGCATTCGTATATATTTCGTTGCGCTTACGAGATTAACGGCCGTTAATCTCGTAAGCAAATCAAACGGTTCGGATAGGCCAAGAACTAGGTGAATCATATCTGACGGATCTCTTCCGAGATTTCCCTCATACATTACTTAGATCGAGCCCGTCCCAATACCGATCGTCAAAACTCAGGAGAAAAGCAATGAATCTCACCCACGCGTTTTCATGGCGTATATTAGGTTTGGTGTTTGTGTTAGTGTCTCTAGCTTTGGTACTGGCCTGTGGGACAGCTGCCCCAGAGCCGGCTGCACCAGCAGCAAAGCAAGAAGCTCCTAAGGCTGCACCAGCAGCAAAACAAGAAGCTCCTAAGGCTGCCCAGGCTGCACCCGCAGCAAAGCAAGAAGCCTCGAAATCGGCAGCCAGTTCAGCTGCCCCAACAGCAGTTCCTCAGCCTGCGGTAGAACTGCCTAAAGGACATGTTCCTGAAGGGCGATTAAGAGTAGGTTTAAAGGAGATGGGTCCGTTTATACTGCACCCCAGTACGCTGGGTAACCCACAGATCTTCGTACAAGGGACAGCTCCAATAGGTGAAGGTCTATTGATGCAGAACATGGACCGGGAAGTGGTTGGTCTGCTGGCAGAGTCATGGAGCATATCCGACGACTTTTTGACCTGGACATTCAAGTTAAATAAAGGAGTTCAGTTCCATGGTGGGTACGGCGAGATGACTGCAGATGATGTCATCTGGTCGATGCAACAGTGGGGACTGAGCAAGCATCCCAGGGCAGGTCAATTGGCAAAGTTCTGGGAACCGCGTGAGGGAACTCATGCACCGGATCCCTATACAGTCGTGGTAAATTCTGGAGAAGCAGTGGTAGCTGACGTTGCTCAGAGGTGGCACTCCACACCCGGTGGGGCTTCCACATTCATCGCTCCTAAGGCGCAGACAGATGAACTGGGAGTAGATGAAGCCGCGGTTCAGATGTCCGCGACAGGGCCCTGGGACGTCGTAGATTCCCGAACCGGTGAATTCTGGTTAATGGAAGCGGTAGAGGATCACTGGAGGCAGACGCCGTATTTCGCCGAACTAGAGTTTAAAGAAATACCTGAAGAATCATCCAGGATAGCTGGATTCCAGACAGGGCAGTTAGATACCTTCCTGATGTCTTTTGACAACATCCCGTTATTGGAGAAGGTGGAAGGTGCCCAGACTCTAGGAATACCAAATGCAGTAGGTCAGAATCTCAGGATTTATGGCAACTGGTATCCGATAGAGGGAGTAGAGCCTAGGCCAGGATACGATCCAGCTTTGCCCTGGGTATCTGGTAATGTAGATGTCACCAGTGAAGAATGGATCAAGGCAGCGGACGTACGTAGAGCTTTAGTAATGGCTATAGATAGGCAGGCTCTAGTTGATACGGTGTTGCGAGGTCACGGGAATATTGATACCCCCATACATATGTACGACGGTTTCGAATACCTACTAGAAGGTAGAGATTGGGAATACAATCCTGAGAAGGCAGAGCAATTGATAGCCGATGCGGGCTTCCCGGACGGGTTCAGTATCACTCTTACACCGTCGATTCGTGGAGCACCAGCTGAAACAGAGGGATGTGAAATCATAGCCCAAATGTGGAATGACATCGGTTTGGACGTCAAATTCCAGAACATACCGTATGGTACATTGCGACCGCAGTTAGTAGCGCGCACTTACCAGGGGGCTACCTGCCACGCAGGATCTCCGCTACCAACCCCGGCTGCCGGATATGGTAGTTATATGAGTACCAACCCTTTCAACCGGGGTATCGAACATCCATGGTCAGAAGCTAAGATGCTCGAGGCAAATGCCACGATTGATCCGGATAAGAGGCATGAAATAGAAGCAGAGATTGGTCAGTGGTTATTTGACCATGCCATGACTGACATTCGATATTACACTATCGACGCGGTATGGCCAGTTGGTCCCAGGTTAGAACCCTGGGGTGCCTACGTCAAAACTACAGACATGAGGCAAATCAATGGGTACGAGTACATCCAACATCGGAAGTAATGACCGCTGTGGGATCACTCTGAATAGTTGAATATATGATGCGTTCGATTAGAGATATGGAGAGAATACGAACCTCTTTATACTTTGTTGGGCGCATCATATTCGGTTCGGTTTTAGCAATAGTATTGGGTGTGGTGGGTATAGGGATTGCCTGGTCAATGTTTGTCTTCTGGGGCGCCTCTTCGCACACGACCCTTTTGTTGATGTTTTTTAGTGGGGCAGGGATTGGAGCCTCTTCCGGAACATTCCTGGCTTGGTTTAGGGTCGATCGTCTGCCGAGCTTCCCAGTAATGACTTTGATGTGGGTGCTTCTATCTATTCTAGGGGGTATGGGAGCCTTGCTAGGGTATCAATTTGGAGCAAAGCAAGAAGTGGAATGTTGTGTTGGGCCAGCATTGAATCCGATTGCCTATATGACTATAGGGACAGCGATTGCTACTAACGTTGTTGCATTAATTTACGGGCTCATACGGGAATGCAGGTTACAGGGGTTGAATAGGGAGCATAACAGGAATCTATCCAGTTTAGTTTTCTAAACAAGAGATGCTTAAAAGATAATCCACATGTTTAAATCATCGGTAGAGAACGTATCAGGTAATAGAGGTGGGTATTTATGCAAAGGTATCTAGTCCGTCGGATCTTGCTAGCACTTTTGACATTATTAGTTGTCTCGTTAATTATCTTCGTCATGAGCAGAGCTGCTGGGGATCCCAGGCATGTCTTTTTAGATGACTATTCTACTCAAGAAGATTGGGACGCGTTAACAATTACGCTAGGTCTGGACAAACCGTATTATCAACAATACGGGATGTTTCTTGCAGATACCCTTAGAGGAAAATTTGGTGAATCTATCAAAGAGGGAAGACCCTCTATGGAGATCATAATAGAACGCATACCAGCAACGTTCCAATTAGGGCTTATGGCTTTCGCATTTTCGGTGATCCTGGGGGTCCCTTTGGGCATACTTTCGGCGGTTAAACGAGGGACCTTCCTGGATATGTGTGGGAAAATGATAGCGTTGGTCGGACAATCAGCTCCAGTTTTTTGGCTGGGCATTATGCTGATGTTTTTCTTCGCCGTCAAATTAGAATGGCTCCCGCCATATGGACGAGATAATCCCACAGCCGTAATATTGCCAGCTGTAACCCTTGGTTGGTTTTATGCAGCTGCAAATATGAGACTGCTGAGATCTGCAATGTTAGACGTGCTGGATTCTGAATTCGTAAAATTAGCCCGAGCAAAAGGTGTTTCAAATAACGGAGTGATATGGAAGCATGCATTGCGTAATGCTTTGATACCAGTATTAACATTTGCAGGTATCACGCTCGGTAACCTAGTCACGGGATCCCTAGTGGTAGAAACGGTGTTTGCGTGGCCCGGTTTGGGGCAGTTGGCGATTAAAGCCTTGTTCGCTAATGACTACCCATTGCTCCAGGCCGTAATAATGGTATTCACTTTGATGTATGTTAGTGCCGCGCTTATGGTGGACTTGATGTACGCTTACATTGACCCTAGGATCAGATATTCCTAGGGCTGGAGTTTTATATGGCAGAAATAGGTAGCAGGATCACTATAGCTCAACCGTCGCTAGGTGTACGTATAGGGCTCAAGATATGGGCGGGTAGAAAGCTGCCGTTGATACCCATGTTCATTCTGGCTGTATTCGTTATTACGGGCGTTATTGCTCCTCTAATTGCCCCTCACGATCCGGAAAGAGGCGATATTAGGGCCAGGATGGTGCCGCCAGTATGGATGGAAGGGGGCACTACGGAATATTTGCTAGGTACTGACCACCTGGGACGAGACATGCTTAGCAGGGTTATTTATGGGGCTAGGATATCTCTGGTAGTAGTTGCCGTTACTCTAGGTGTAGGGTTAGTAATTGGAGTTATAGCGGGGCTTTTGGCAGGTTGGTACGGTAGGTGGATAGATGAATTAATGATGCGAATTGTTGATATTAAATTAGCAATTCCCACGATTCTATTGGCCTTGGTTTTGGTATTGGCGTTAGGGCAATCATTCCTTATCATTGTAGCTATTCTGGCGATAGCTGTTTGGCCCAGATTTGCCAGAAATACCCGTGGTGAAGTACTGCAACTTAAAACTATGGACTACGTAGCGCTGGCTAAAGTTGCCGGAGCATCCACTCCACGGATATTGTTTAAACACATATTCCCCGGAGTGGTCAACACTTTAATAATATTAGCTAGCTTAGAAGTAGGTATCGTTATTCTACTGGAATCTACGCTTAGTTTCCTTGGCGCCGGGGTGCCGCCACCTACCCCAGCTTGGGGTTCTATGGTTGCGGACGGTAGGGATAGGCTAGCTGTGGCCTGGTGGATATCTACTATGCCTGGTGTTGCTATCATGATGGTAGTTTTAGCTATGAACCTATTTGGAGATTGGCTCAGAGATAAGTTAGATCCTCGTCTGCGCCAATTAGAGTAGTGTACAAAACCTTATTACAGAAAATATAAGGACGTGCATCAATATGATTAATGAAGACAATAAAAAAGGTGATAAGGTATTAGAAGTAAATAACCTTTGCACGTATTTTCAGACTCGTTGGGGGACTGTTAAAGCCGTGGATGGTGTTAGTTTTGATTTAAGTCGGGGTGAAACCTTAGGAATTGTTGGAGAATCGGGGAGTGGTAAATCGGTTACTATGTTGTCCTTGATGCAACTGGTACCCAGCCCACCGGGCAGGATAGTCGATGGTGAGATAATCTTGGACGGTCAAGACTTGCTCCAACTTAACGATGACCAGATGAGCAAAATTAGGGGTAGTCAAATTGCTCTCATAATTCAAGACCCTATGACATCTTTGAATCCGGTCTTTTCTATAGGTAACCAGGTAATGGAAGCGGTAAAGATACATCAAGATATACCGAAGAAGAGCATCTTAGATATGGCTCTTGATGTATTAAGGAAAGTAAATATTCCCGCAGCAGAAACTAGGATAAGAGATTATCCTCATCAAATGAGTGGAGGAATGCGTCAAAGAGTTGTAGGCGCAATCAGTATTTCATGTCAGCCATCTGTGCTTATCGCGGACGAGCCTACTACATCGTTAGATGTTACTATTCAGGCACAGTACTTGAAGTTGTTAAAAGAACTACAAGAAGAACAGGATCTCGGGTTAATTTTTATAACTCACGACTTTGGTATAGTTGCAAAGATGTGCGATAAAGTAGCCGTAATGTATGCGGGAAAAATTGTAGAACAGGGTTCGGTCAGAGATATATTTAATAATCCCTCCCACCCATATACAGAAGCTCTTTTGAAGTCGGTACCCAAGCTGGAAGAAGATGTAGAACGTTTGTATAGCATAGAGGGTCAACCTCCTACGCTTCATGATTTGCCACAGGGATGCCCTTTCGCGCCCAGATGTGATTATGTTATGGACCGTTGTAGAGAGGAGTATCCTCCGATCTTAGAGGTTAATGAGGCTCATTCTGCTGCGTGTTGGAGGCTAGCATGACTACTTCGGTTACAGGTGCGGTCCTAGAAGCCCGAGATCTGAAAAAGCATTTTCCTGTTACGAAAGGTGTATTAATCTCCAAAGTAACAGGATGGATCAAAGCGGTTGACGGTGTCTCTTTCAGCATACAACCTGGGGAAACTCTAGGTATTGTGGGGGAATCAGGGTGTGGCAAAAGTACGACTGCAAAGATGTTACTAATGCTGGAAGAGCCTACCGAAGGTAGCATTATGTTCCAAGGTAAAGATATTAGCGAAGCTGATGCCGAGCAACGCAGAGAATATAGAAGTTCGGTTCAGGCGGTTTTCCAAGACCCTTGGAGTTCCCTTAATCCAAGAATGCGTGTACGTGACGTCATCGCTGAGCCTATGCTTATTAATTTGGACATATCCCGTGCAGAGATTCAGGACAGAGTAAACAAACTTTTATCAGACGTGGGCCTCAGTCCTTATCATGCCAACCTGTTTCCTCATGAATTTAGTGGAGGTCAACGGCAACGCTTAGCAATCGCTAGAGCATTATCATTAAACCCAAAACTGATAGTGCTTGATGAACCTGTGTCAGCCTTGGATGTATCGATTAGAGCTCAGATTATGAATCTGCTTAAAGATCTGCAAAAAGAATACAATGTTAGCTATATGTTGATAGCGCATCATTTGGCAACTGTACGGTACATGTGTGATTGGGTCGCGGTCATGTATCTGGGACAGATCGTTGAATTCGCATCAGCAAAAGATCTATATGAGAGCCCATCTCACCCGTATACACAGGCCTTGATGAGTGCTGCTCTACCTTCACATCCAGATACTGTACAAGAAGAGATAATCCTAACAGGAGAGGTTCCCTCTCCATTAAACCCACCGGCAGGATGTAGGTTCAATCCGAGATGTCCTCAGGTAATGGATGATTGCTCTCAAGTCGAACCAGAACTACGCCAGGTAGCAGACGGACATTGGGCAGCTTGTATAAGGACCCCAGGATACGGCAGCTATTAA
>CAJXEF010000023.1 GCA_913052545.1 uncultured Chloroflexota bacterium | reverse complement strand
CTTGGAGGAAAGATATGCCATCAATGTGGGAAAACCTTCGGTTTGCAGGCGGAAACCCCGATCAGCCAGGGCAAGGTTACGATGAGAATCAAGGTTCTGAAAGTCAGGACATGGTTATTTATGTGAGTTACCCCAACCCTACTGTAGGTAGCAGTTTTCCAACGATTATAGTTGCTCAGGAAGCCTTCGGCGTAAATAAACATATACAGAACGTATGTGATAGATTCGCTGCGGCCGGGTTTATAGCGGTAGCTCCAACCCTGTTCCATCGTGAACACCCTAATCCTATGTTGGGTTATGGTGAAGAGGATGTTCCTGCAAGAAATAGATATATGGGTGCCCTCAGGGACGATGAGATCGTCGAAGATATCAATGAGACAATCAAATGGACTCAAGGTAGTCAATGGCGTCGGTCCAATGACCAGCCGATAGGTATCGTTGGATACTGTGTGGGTGGTCGAATAGCTTATTTGGCAGCCACAAGTTGTCCTAAAATAGACGCGGCGGTTTGCTACTATCCAGGTAGAATTTTGACTCCATTCGGTGACGGAGCAGCTCCTATAGATTTGACCAGTCAGATCAAGATACCTGTTATGGCCAACTTAGGCGGTAAGGATGAAAATCCTTCACCAGCTGATGTGTCTACCATTGAGGCGAAGCTTAAAGAATGTGGTGTTAGCTACGATTTCAAATCATATCCTGATGCCGGTCATGGATTTAACTGCGATGACCGCGGTAGCTACCATGAAGCATCTGCGAAAGATGCTTGGGATAGGACTGTTGCGTTCTTCGGGCAGCACTTACCGTTGAATCCAAATCCAACACTGTCTGCTTTTGGAACCTAGACAACGTTCAACGAAATATTAGCGAACAAAAGAAGAGAGGATCCTTATAAAGGATCCTCTCTTCTTTTGTTGAGTTTGTTCTAAATAAATGAATTCCTGAATCTGTAGAGAGTAAATTCTGGTTCTACTGGAGCCACCGGCATATATTCTGTTTCTTGTATCTTAGCCACAATGAACCAGGGTCCGTCTTGATTTAGGGCTGTTTGAAATACGGCATCTAAATCTTCGAGTTCACGCACGGTAGCAGTATTAGAGATCCCACAGCTCTGGGCTACCTGTTCCAGATCAGTGCCCATCGCGGTGTGGCTTGGCTGATGCCCAGTTTGCCCCCATTGTTCATTGTCCCAAACTATTACTATGAGATTTTTGGGTGATTCTCGGCCAATGGTAGCGATTGTCCCTAAATTCATTAATAGTGAACCGTCGCCGTCTAGTGATATAACCTGTTCCTTAGTGCCCAGCGCCATACCTAGTGCCAGGGATGAGCAAAGCCCCATGTTTCCATAAGTATAGAAGTTTCTGTCTCTGTGGCCAGCATGGCGAAGTTCATCACTAGTCGGTCCAAGATTGCCTACTATCGCGCGATCTCCCGAGTGTCTGAGAATAAGTTGGGTTGCCTCAAATCTATGCAAGTTTACCTCCGTGGAGCATTGGTGTCATACAGATGCCAACAGGATTTCGGTGAGCATGGCATAGTTTCATCGCCCCGTTAAGGATTTCATCCATGCGATATTCATCTTCGAGTGTGAAGTGAACCAATCCCAGGAGATCTAAGATGGGTTTTGTGGATTTACCCATCGCCACTTGGCTGATGTTAAATTCGCCAGTGCCACCGCGGAGGTTCATGAAAATGGGTATGGGGGTTCTTGCGGGTATACACAAGCTGGCTAGTGCGTTAATGCTGTTGCCAAACCCACTGGATTGCATGAAAACTGCTGCATTTTGGCCTACAGCATAGGACCCAACAGCGATGCCGATGGCCTCCTCTTCTCTTGTACATGAAACAAGATGAAAAAATGGGTCAGCCTCAATAAGGCTTGTAACTCGGTCTATCGATATATCTGGTACGTATGCTATTAAAGGAGTATCCCAATCTTTTAGGGATTGGACTATGGTTTCTGCCCAAGTCATATTATATCTCCAATGTACTACTGACGAAGTGGTCCCAACGATATCAGTGGGTTCCGGGATTGTAAAGAAGGCGGTTAATTCTTGACACCTTTTTCCGTATAGGACAGAATGAGCCATAACCTAGGTGTTACGTCAGGAAAAACTCTTGGGAATGAGGATGTTATTGGTCTATGCCCTGGTTAATGGGGATAGGTATCTAATCCAGACATTACGTAATGGAGATAACTGATGACAATGACTACTGGAGGAGCTCTTAGCCAGGTATCTGTAGGTGACGCGCAGGTAGAAATGTTTTCGGGTGGCTCTGGCCCACCCCTACTTTTCTTACATGGCGCTGGAGGTAATTCTGGTTGGCAACCATATCACGAGGAGTTGTCCAAGAATTACACTGTATATGTGCCGTCACAGGCTGGTTTTAATGGTACTGAACGTCCGGATTGGCTCTATACAATTACTGATTTGGCCCATTTTAATTTGGAATTGATTGATGCTCTGGGCTTAGATCAATATGTCTTGATGGGATCATCTATGGGAGGATGGGTAGCTGCCGAAATGGCTGCTATGGGCCCGTCTGGGATAAAGTCTCTTGTGTTAGTAGATGCAGCTGGGATCAAACCTGAGAACGGCGAGATATCCGAAATCTTCATGGTTTCGAGCGATACTCGTTTGAAACAAAGGTTTTATGATCCTACTCAAGTTCCTAATTACGATCAGTTGACTAAAGATATGACCCCGGATGAGCAAGTGACTGATCACGCCAATCGTGAGATGGCATCACGATTATGCTGGAAACCGTATTTGTATAATCCTAGTTTGCCTCACTATCTTCGTAAGGTTTCGATTCCTACTTTGATTGTTTGGGGTAAGCAGGATGCCATTATTCCTTTAGAATGCGGAACGCTGTTCGAGAAGGCTATATCCAATTCCAGCCTAAAAGTAATTGATAATTGTGGCCATTCTCCTGCAGTTGAACGGCCTCAAGACTTTTTAGATGCAGTTAATGATTTCTTATCGCAATAACCATAAGCCCTCTGATCCAATGAATAGGAAATGCAATCAGATGTTATTTGTTGGGTAAAGACATCAACTTTAAATGAGAAGGAGTACTGAGGATGGTAGAAGTTTTCTGGTTTTCAGAACAGCCCTATGGCCATGTACAAGAAGAAGATCTGGCCCCGTATGAATCTGGGCGTATGCACTTCCCTAACACTAATTTTGATCCCGAAAAAGCCCATGTGCTTTATAACAACTATCATAATCAGTATTCGTTAGCCGATGAAGTCGGATTTGATGGAATTATGTCGAATGAACACCATTCGGCTTATTGGTGTATGAAACCTTCTGTCAACGTCGACGCCGCTGTAATTGCGAAGGTAACCAAGAGGGCGAAAATAGCTATGTTGGGCAACGTTATAGCAGTAAATGATCCGGTAAAAATGGCAGAAGAGATTGCGATGTTGGATTGTATCTCGGGTGGTCGTATAATCTCAGGATTTGTACGAGGTACTGCGGTTGAAACGTTGCACGCTGGGATCAGTCCAACAGAAAACAGGGATCGTTTTGAAGAGGCTCATGATCTAATAGTTAAATGTTGGACTGATCCAGGTCCCTTCCGATGGGAAGGGCGATATTTTCCTCATAGAATGGTTAATCCTTGGGTTCGCCCGATGCAAAAACCGCATCCTTCAGTGTGGTTTCCTGGTACGGGTAGTCCGGAGAGCGTGATTTGGGCGGCTAAACACCAATATCCATATATGAATCTGGGCTCTCTGCTGGACCTGACTAAACAACTCAAGGGGATTTATTTCGAGACAGCTCAGGAAGTTGGATTTGAACCTGGGCCACAGCATTTTGGATACTTAATGCGGGTTCTGGTTGCCGATACGGATGAAAAGGCACAAGAAATCGGGAGGACTTTCCTGTGGACCGAGGCTCATAGAAATAGAGGTCCCGTCGAATTTAATGATCCTCCGGGTTACCAGTCTCGTGAAGCCCTGCGCATCAAAATGTCGCGGCCATTAATAGGCACCGGAACTATGGGAAAACGCATGTCTTATGAGGACTTGCAAGACGCCCATAATATCGTGGTAGGTAGCCCCGAAACAGTAATAGAAAAGCTGAGATATGTAAAACAAGATTTAGATCCCGGATATATTCTCATCTATGGCAACGAAGGAAACATGGCCCATGAGGATGTTATGCGTTCTATAGAGCTTTTAGGAACTAAAGTAATTCCTGCTTTGAAAGATGATTAAGTCAAATAAGACAATCATTGCAGAAATAAAATGGGAAAGTTTATACTCTCCCATTTTATTTGATGACTTTTTGAGCCCTTAATATCCCTATTTGGTTAAGGTCGAATCCCAGATCCTTCAAAACTGAATCTGTTTGCTGTCCGAGAGCCGGGGGCGGATTAGCAACTAGTGGGGTGTCGCTAAACTTAGCTGGAAGTCCAACCATTTTAATATTGCCTGCTTCCGCATGTTCTAAATCGGTTATCAGGTCATTTGCTAGAATTTGCGGTTCATCAAATAATTCCTCGACAAATCTTATGGGACCTGCGGGAATTCCCGCATTTTCTAACAGTTTCAACCAAATGTTAGTGGTCTTCCCTTTGAATATGTTTTCTGCTTTTTGTATTAAATCTAAGTCGGATTGTATAGCATCAACCGATAAGGGGTCGTAATTAGCCTCGAATCGGATATCGATTAGTTTTAAAATACTCAATAATCTCTTTCGTAACGGATCACTAAGGCAACCGATGGCTATAGCATTGTCCTGAGTTTGATACGCCCGATAATACATGGTGCCGGAGGTCTGAGGATGTTGCTTTTGGTAAATTTCAATCATTTCCTTAAAAGATATTCCAGCTTGTCGCATGGCTGATAATGATTCTACGGTATCCTTTCTGTGGGTAAAATCCATAGATTCCACTTGTGATATCCGGCTTCCGAGGAGCATTAAAGCCGTGCCCATGAGCGTTGTCTCAATCATTTGCCCTTTGCCTGTACGTTCGCGGGCAAACAATGCCCCACAAATACTCCAGGCCAGGCAAAAGCCCGCTGTTGTATCAACCATTGGGCTCGACCATATATGTTCCGGAGATTCTCCGGATAATTTACCTTCTGATGCCATTAATCCCGACATGGCTTGTATAATGATGTCATATCCTGGTCTATTTGCATCTGGACCTTGACGACCGAAAGCGGTGTTTTCGCAATATATTAGTAAAGGATTTATTTTGTTTAAGGTTTCGTAATCAACACCGAGCTTGACGGCGACGTCGGGACGGTAATTGACGATTACAACATCAGCTTCTGGAATGAGTTTTCGTAATATCTCAGATGCCCGCTGCTTAGTTAAGTCCAAAGTTAAACTTTGTTTCCCGCGGTTGTACGCTAAAAAAGGCCTGCTCTCGGTTGCGGAGAAAGATTGGATCAGTCGCCATGGATCGCCCCAAGGCGGCTCAACTTTGATTACTTCAGCACCCATATCGGCTAACAGCATACCGGCTAAAGGCCCTGCAATGATTTCTGTAAACTCAACTACTTTAATGCCGTGTAAAGGGCCAGGCATTCCCGACCTCCGATGTATTATTTGTTAATTGTAACTAACATTAAAGCTCAGTTAGCATAGACGATTCTAACTTGAGCTTAGCTCTTAAGTCCCGATATGGAACATATCAATGCTATCTTCGATAGATCTCATTATGGAGAGAGAGGTAAGTCGCCCAGTTTTGGGATTCTCTGAGGGCACGTTTTCAACGTGTATATTTAATAATCCAAATTCTCCAGCAACTTCAACATCGTGGCAATTTCTACTGAGCCCTGGTACGGCAAGAATTTTGACTCTGGTTAAATCTGGGCCTACGCCAGCAAGACTTACCGCTGCCGATACATTTATATTAGCTGGAAATCCTTTGCAGGCGTCTCTGGCTGATCCATCAAATAGTAACTTTTCTCCTTTAATATTTATCAGGGAAATTTGATGCTCTAAAATATATGGAGCTCCTTCAAGAGCGTCGGGGGGTTTCCTTGAGATCATGGTGACATGGTTAACTTGGCCCTTACATGCCGATTTGATGCCATCAAGGCCCGCTATTGCTCCTGACGGAATGAACAGGTGGTTCCCACTTTGGCGAGCTTGTTTCACTATATTCGGATGGTCTAAAAGTGCTCCTACGCTAATGACCATCAAATTTTTACCGGCAGCGAAGCAGCCCGAAGCTAAAGTCGGGACTACGGTACCGCCAGCAGCCTCTATGATCAGGTCTGATCGAGAGATTAATTCTGGCAGGTCTAAATAGGGAGGCGGGTTATCTAGAGTTGAAAGGAAAGATCGGGCGTTGTCTGCTGATCGGCTATTAACGCCAGTTATATGAACTTTAAAGCGTCCTAAACTAGATTCCTCCAACAGTTTTCGACCAATGGCACCACATCCGACGATACCTATAGAAGTGTTCATCTAAACGACTCGCTATCAAGTTAAATTTACATTTAATGAATACCGTGATTCCTGTTGGATTGGTGTTGCTGGTTTCCGCATTAACGCGAAACAAATAGCTGCTGAAGCAAAGAAAACTGTAAAGACCCAGAGTGGTAAAGTATAGTTTTGCACCTGATCGTAACACCAACCCGCGAAGACTGGTGCTAAAAATACACCTGGACTTGATGCAAACTGGGTGATTCCTCGGAGCCTTCCATATGTTGTTCTTCCATAGTAATCACCGATAGCTGCCCAGTTATTTGATCCACTAGTTTCAGCGATTGCGAATAAAAATATGAACGCATAAATGTACCATGTTTCACTGCCACCTACTGCCAGCAGCAAGAAAGAGAACGTTCCAGAAATAGACGTGATACACAGAACCCAATTCTTTGGCACTATGTCGGCTAACCAGCCAAATATCACGGATAGGGGAACCATTAAAAGCAATAGGAATCCAAAAATAACGGCTGCTGTTTGCTGATCCATTCCTTTCCAAACGAAAATAGGAATAATATGTAATATAACTCCTGCCTTTGCTGTGAGCCGCAAACAACTACCCGTGAGCATTAGCCAAAAGCTGCTAGTTTTAAGAGCTTGAATCAAGGTGAAATCTCGGGGATCCGTATCTGGGCTTCTGGTAGCTGTCTCTCTTATTTTTGAAGGTCCGTCGGGCACTTGACCATCTGGTAAGAATCCTAACATTTCGGGTCTATCGGTTATGGCAAAGAAGATTGGGATATTGATCGTAAGGATAACTATACCTACTACCATAGAAGCCGTTTGCCATCCCTGCAGGCCAATCACTAGAGCTAATAAAGGGACTAATAAAGCTGGGGCAGCAGAACTGATTGCATGGTAGGTCGACATTGCCAAGGCTCGTTTACGTATAAACCAATTGTTCACTAAAGCAGATAAAGCATTGGAAAAAGCTAGATCACTCCCGATGGTTATCAGGGTTAAATATACTAGACCAAAAGTCCAGATATTGTCTGTCATAGATAATGCGATGAACCCTGTCCCTGAGAGGACAGCACCTATCAAAAACATGTATTTCGGACCGAATTTGTCTACACACCAACCGGCTAAAGGACCGATCGGCCCACCTTCGGATCTAGAAAGTGCCATTACGAACGATATAGCAGCTCGGCTGACACCAAGGGATTCAATAACAGGAAGTATAAATACTACATAACCTTTGTTATAACCTGATGAATTGATACCGTGTGCTAAACCGGATATACCTACGGTTTTCCAGCTGTTTAATAAACTGGCGTTGGGCTTTTTAAAATATTTCAACTGTTTAGTAACTCTTTTAAATTATCATCGATGAATTTAGTGTCTACAGGGTTTCGCCCTGGTCCACCTGCTCCATGGCCCCATATAGAGGGTATCACCCTTACTTCTGCGTTAGGCATCGATCGCACCTCGATGTGGTTATCGTCCGGAGGAAAATATTGGTCCGTTTGGGATGGCATCAATATTGCTTTGGCTTTTATAGACAACAGGGCTTTATTTAAATCGCCTTTATAGATCGGATTATCGGAAATGTCACCTTTTTGCCAGGTGTTTATCATGGAAAGAATGTCGTTAGCATCTCGTTGCAAAAATCTTCCTTCCCAGGCTTCTATTATGTAATCTTCAATAGAGGTAAATCCCAAGTCCAAATAAACTTTCTCTCGGTAAAACGATTGAGAGGGTCCCCACCCGGCGTAAACTCTGGCCATTGCTCTCAGGCCTGTTATGGGTTGGTGGTCGTACCACCCATTGTCCCAGGTTTGGTCGGCTGTTAATGCTGCTTTTATCCCCTCCAGGAAGACTAAATTGTGGGTGGAAGTTTTAGCTGAGCCACACCAGGGGGCTATTCGTTCTACGATATCCGGAAACAAAGCTCCCCAATGAAAAGATTGTTGAGCTCCCATAGAGAACCCGCATGCCAACGCTATTTTTTCCACTTGGAATTCCTCTCGCAAAAGGCGGTATTGGCATTGGATATTATCGTAATAGTTAATTGATGGGAATCGAGATCTATCGAACGGAGGAGGATTATTACTGGGTGAGGATGAAAGCCCATTACCGAATAAATTTGGAATTACTATAAAATATTTTTCTGGATCCAATGCCATCCCACGGCCAATCATAGGCTCATTCCCGTCATGCTGAGAGCCAAAGAAAGTTGGGAAAATTATACAGTTGTCTCTGTTTGGGCTTAAGGTACCGTAGGTTTTGTATGCTAAATGGGCATTTCGTAGCATTATCCCGGATTGAAGCGAGACATCACCGAGCGTAAAGGTTTTGTAGTCAATCATAGTAAATAAATTCCAAATGTTTATTCTAAATCCTAGGTGCTTGGTTTTCTAACCTTTGATATTGAACGTGCGGGATTTCGTGCAATTTTATTCCCCGACGAAACTACGTTTAACGGTATCCTACGATCCCTATAGCGGTGTCACTTTCTATAGCAAAGCCAATCATAGTAAACAGGGATTCAAGAGTCAACTTAGTTGTGAACACGTCCGATATTTTATGATCGGCAATGATCAGTTGGGGATCAATTTGCCCTTAGCCACGGTGGCATAACATACTTTATCACTCTATGGAGAAATGGCTATAGCGACAACACCAATCATTATTGTCAGGGAACCTACAATCCTGGTTTTGGTAAAATTTTCCTTTAGGATGATTACTCCCATTAATACTCCTACTACTATCCCTATCTCCCGAGCTGGAGCTACATAACTGACTTTCGACAACGAGAGAGCGGTCAAGACCAAGCCGTATGCCAAATAAGTTAGGAGACCCGCGATAATGATGGGAGTTAGATTATGTTTTAATTGCAAACGCGCGGATTTCCAGCCAATTTTCCACAAAATATAGGGAGTGAGGCCAACGGCTGTACCGAGAGTTAGCAGATACATGTACAAAAACGGCGAGACGCTGGCAACTCCTTTTTTATCCACAAGGGTATACATAGAGATTAGTACCCCGGTAAGGATTGCGTACCCTAGTCCAGGGGTTTTTAAAATTTCTGAAGGGTTTCGTGCGAATTTAGCAAAATTGTTCCACCAGAACATAAAATAAATACCTAGCACTATAGTTAAAGCTCCTGCGATCGCTAGGATGTGAATCCGTTCATGTAGGATAACTACGGCCAAAAATGGTGTCAGCATAGGTCCTATTCCACGAGCAACGGGATAAACCAGTGATAAATCTCCGTGGATGTAACTTCGACCCAAGAACAAGAAATAAAAGATGTGCAAGATTATTGTAGTTAGAACTAACCACCATCCTTGTTGGTCTATATTGGTTTGAAATATTAATACTGCTCCTAGTGGGGAAAGCAGGAAACTGGCAGTAACCAACAACCACCATACAAATGTTTCTTTGTCATCAGATTGTTTAAGAAGAATATTCCAACTGGAATGGGCTAGAGCCGATAGAAGTACTAATAATAACGATACAAAAGACATGAACTGGAGTATAGCATCGGTAGTTAATACTTTGTGTCGGCCCTAGTGTGAATTGTAGAGAAGGTAAGGAACATGTTGTTTTTCTGTTAGAATCGACCATATAGGGCGAAAGGGTTATTGTAGGAAGCGACGTTCGTCCTCTCGATGGCTCAATATAGCGAATCTGATTGTGAGAAAAAAGAGAATGAAAGAGTTTTTGGACTATGCAGAGAATCATACCCAGGAGATATTAGATACCCTCAAGCATATGGTTGAATTGGAATCCTTCACTTCGGATAAAAATGGAACAGATTCGTTAAGCGCTTACATAATTCGACGATTGGATGAACTAGGGGCTCAGACTACGATAATTCCGCAAGAAAAAGTAGGTAATCATGTTGTAGCTGATATCGAAGGCGGAGAAGGCCGGATCATGCTTCTTTGTCATATGGATACGGTTTGGCCTAAGGGAACTATCGAGAAGCGTCCTTTTACAGTCGAAAATGATATTGCCTACGGACCAGGAATACTCGACATGAAAGCTGGTATCGCTATAGCGTTACATGCTCTGGAAACCTTGAGAGCAAATGGCGTACAGCCTACACACAAGGTTAAAATTGTGCTGAATTCCGATGAGGAGATTGGGAGTACTAGCTCCCGGCAGTTAATAGAAGATGAAGCTAGTAAATCGGATCAAGTTTTTTGTTTGGAACCCGGTGCGGGCCCAAAAGGGGCATTGAAGACCGGCAGGAAAGGTGTAGGTATGTTTCAGGTCAAAGTAACTGGTAAAGCAGCTCATGCCGGTAACGAACCCGAAAAAGGTATTAGTGCTATTGAGGAAATGGCACACCAAATATTGAGATTACACAGTTTAACTGATCTTTCTCGGGGAACTACTGTCAATGTAGGTGTGGTCCAGGGAGGTGCTGTACGTAACCAAGTTGCTGCCTCAGCGGAGGCTCTTGTTGATTTGAGGGTTACTACTACGGAAGAAGGTGTCAGAGTGGAAAGGGAGATTCTAAACGCCAGTCCAGTGCTCAATGAAGCGATTGTCGAAGTAACGGGATCATTAAATCGACCGCCAATGGAAAGAACTGAATCCACAGTCATGATGCTAAATTCTGTAAAGCAATTTGCCGATCCACTGGGAATATCTTTGGAAGAGATACAAGTTGGAGGTGGATCTGACGCACAGTTCGTAGCAGCCTTGGGTATTCCAGTTCTTGATGGAATGGGAGGAGTTGGAGAAGGTCCTCATGCGGATCATGAGAACATTGTGGTATCAGAATTACCTAGGAGAGTGGCTTTGTTGGCATCGATTCTGGCCCAACGGTAA
The DNA here is from genome assembly GCA_913052545.1 of uncultured Chloroflexota bacterium. The sequence continues at coordinate 5,832 of CAJXEF010000023.1, read as the reverse complement.
CGTGCACTTTTAATAATGAAAGGCATTAAATGCGATTCTCCGATTTTTTTTGGCTGGTATATAGTTGCTACCTGTTTTTTCATAGCATTCTTGACTGTCGGGGTCAGGAATGCTTTTGGGATTTTCGTTATCCCAATGAGCGAGGAATTTGGATGGACAAGGACCACAATTTCATTGGCAGCCGCTTCGGGTTTTCTTATCAATGGGATAACCCAACCATTTTTGGGGCATCTCTTTGATCGCATTGGAGGGCGGCGCGTAATTGTTGTCGGTCTCGTACTAATAGGGATTTTTACGCTTCTATTAAGTTTAACTTTCCATATACTTTTCATGTTGGTTGTTTTCAGTTTTTTGCTTTCTACTGCGTTAAGCGGCCCATCATTGACTAATACCATGGCATTAATATCTAAATGGTTTAAGCGAAGACGGGCTACGGCGATTTCTATAAATACGGTAGGGACTTCAATAGGTGGCCTTATATTGGTCCCTTTCGCCATGTATTTTCTTCAGGCTACTGGTTGGAGAATGACCTGGCTGATCCTAGGATTATTGATTCTTTTACTGGCAGTACCTCTGGCGCTGTTATTTATTAGAGAAAACCCGGAAGCGTTAGGGCTGCTGCCTGACGGCGATAAAGAATACCAAGAGCAAGCTGAATACGAAAAGACAGAGGATCGTTTAGGAGAATTCGAAGTTGATCATTGGATAAAATCGTTTCGTAGTGCTCCTATGTGGCAGTTATCGGCCGCATACGTGGTGTGCGGTGTTACTACCGGTATGATATCGACTCATTTCGTACCCTTCGCTATAGAAAGAGGTATTTCTCCAAGCAAAGCTGCGTTGATTTTTGGCCTAATGATGGGATTAAACTCTTTGGGCGGAATTGGCGCGGGAGTACTGTCAGATAAATTTGGCAGGAAAAACGTTCTCGCAGCTGTATATCTGCTCAGAGGTATTGGATATGTAATGCTGGTCTGTATACCGTCTTCATTGGGGATGTGGGCATTTGCGATAGCTGCTGGATTTTCTTGGGTTGCTAGTGTTCCACTGACTTCAGCGCTTACCGCCGATGTATATGGACTTCGCGTTCTAGCGACCATTTCTGGGATAACTTTTTTGTGCCATCAGGTTGGAAGTTTCATAATGGTGCTTTTGGCCGGGGTTCTTTTTGACCTGACTGGATCCTATACTTTGCCTTTCGCAATTGCTGGATCACTTCTTTTTCCTGCTGCTTTGGCGGCTTATACGATTAAAGAGAAGAGATATTCTATTCGCTATAGGACCCGGAAGGAGGAGGTTGTAACTTATTAATTTAATATTAAGGGTGTATTAAGGGAGCTGGATACTATTCACCGAAGGTATTTTTACAGCAAGGGGGATCGCTATCACAGACCACGGTCCAGTTAGTAATTCGGGGATCCAAAGGAAGGAGCTCTTGGGGTTCCTTTTATTTGGGCATTTTGTGATTCACTGGTTCCAACAAATATTACCCATGTTTCTCCCGTTGCTAAAAGTCGACCTAGGTCTATCAGATATTCAGGTTGGAGGTCTGACTACGGCTAAGCAGGCAGCCAGTGGAATACTGACCTTACCATCTGGCATTTTGGCGGATTCCTTCGTTAAAAATCGCCCCATAATCATAGGTTTGGCTATTGTCCTTGGCGGCTTAGCCTATTTGTTAGTTAGCTTGTCGCCAGTGTATGTTATGGTGCTGATTTCTCTGTGCTTTGTTGGGGCATCTTCAGCATTTTGGCATCCTTCTGCGGTATCGTCTCTGTCTACTTTTTTCCCAGAGCACAGAGGCACTGCTTTGGCATTACATGGTGTAGGTGCCAGTATTGGAGATGCGATCAGTCCTTTATGTATTGGGGCTTTATTAGTGGTTACTAGTTGGCGACATTTAGCGCAGTGGACTATGGCACCAGCGGTGATACTGGGACTGATTATATGGATATCAACACGTCGGATATTTGCAGGGGAATCCAACCGTATGGATTTGAATGCTTACCTCGATGGCTTAAAAGATTTAATCGCTCATCCGAGTGTTTTCTTAGTGATGGGTGCCAGTAGCCTAGTGGGTATGGCAAGGTTAAGTACCGTTACATTTCTTCCTATTTACTTGGTAGAGGCTAAAGGATTCTCTTCTGTCGGTTTGGGATTTCACTGGATGTTACTTTACGCGATGGGTGCCGTATCGCAACCTCTTATGGGGGTTATATCAGACAGATTTAGCCGTAAAACAGTCTTGTTACCGTCTTTTGCCATGATGGCAATTTTGTATTTTCTATTACCGCTCGCAAGCAAGGGAGTAGGTCTAATCGTAGTGATAGGTGTAATGGGAGCGTTTTTCTACGGTACTGGTAATATAGCTACAGCGGCCGTTTTAGATGTGGCTTCCAGGCGTATTCAAGGGACCGCTAACAGTATAATGAGCCTTTTTCAACAACTTATCACTTTGCCGTCACCTATTGTCGCCGGATTCATCGTAACGGAACTAGGATTGAGTTCCGTTTTCTATTTTTGTGCTTCCTTGTTATCAGTAGCCGCTCTGGCATGGGTTTTTATAAGGGTTAATCCGACTGTAAACTCTCAGTAACGATTTAAGAGGCCACTTATCTTAAAATGATATACTTGATTGACTGAAGGGAAGGCGATGAACTGTTATATAAAATGATAGGGTGACGTTCCTATGTGGTTACTAACAGAGGAACATCTTGAGCCGATATCGATTGGGGCGGGTATTCTGGGGACCGGAGGCGGAGGTAATCCGTATATTGGTCGGCTACGTGCTCGGCAATTGATCAGAAAACATGGACCTATAGAGGTTTTGGATGTTGACGAACTGCCATCTGATTCTCGAGTTATCTGCGTTGGTGGCATTGGGGCCCCGACAGTTGGAATCGAAAAAGTTAGAGATTTACAATCCTTCCATGCTTTGAGAGCGATCGAAGAATTTACTGGTGAAAAAGCTACAGCTCTTATTTCTAATGAAATTGGAGGGAGTAATTCTCTAGAACCTCTTATAGCAGCTTCTATGTCAGGGTTGCCGGTAGTTGATGCGGATGGCATGGGTCGAGCTTTCCCTGAATTCCAGATGAAAACCTTTTTTGTTCATGGTGCATCTTACTATCCATTGGCTGTGAGTGACGAAAAGGGTAATACCGTTGTAATTCCCGAAGTGATTAGCCCCAAATGGGCGGAACGATTGGCAAGAGCTTCTACAATCCAAATGGGTTGTGTGGCTTGTTATGCGGTGACACCGATGTCCGCAATTCAAGTTAAAGAAACCGCAGTACTGAAGACTTTGTCCCTTGTATATCAGATTGGTCAGGCTGTTTTACTAGCGAGGGACAAACAAGAAAATCCGGTTGAAGCGATTTTGAACGCCCATCCTGGGCAGGTGTTATTTACAGGTAAAATTACTGATGTGGCGAGGAGAACTAGCGAGGGATGGGCTCGAGGCTCGGTGATCATCGAAGGAATGGATTCCTTTATTGGTTCAGTAATGAAGATAGATTTCCAGAACGAAAATCTGGTTGCTCATTTGGATGGCGATCCAGTGTGTATGGTTCCGGATTTAATTTGTATAGTTGAGACCGATAGAGGGGAGCCGATAACTACTGAATTGCTACGATATGGATTTCGTGTAACTGTCTTGGGTTTTTTGTCTCCTTATTTATGGACTGGAGAAAAAGGATTGGCTGTTGTGGGACCGAGGGCATTCGGATACGACCTGGATTATGTCCCTTTATGGAAAGAATAGAGAGTTTCAATGTTTGTTGGACTGGACGTTGGTGGTACTAATACAGATGCAGTATTGATGGACGGTGCAGAACTTTTAAATAAAATAAAGGTGTCAACCACATCTGATGTAACAGCGGGACTCGTGTCTGCATTGGAACAACTGCTTCTTGGGATTGATGGAAACGCTATATCCGGGGTAATGCTCGGAACTACCCATTTCACTAACGCTTTATTAGAACAAAAAGGTCTATCTCAGACCGCTGTAGTAAGACTATGTTTGCCAGCGACTCAACTACTTCCTCCGCTAGTGGATTGGCCTAACGACTTAAAGAATGCCATAGGTGGTTTTACTTATATGGTCGAAGGTGGTCATGAATTTGATGGGCGGGAGATATCTCCTCTTAATTTTGATGAATTAAAACGCATATCGAAGGATGTAAGAAGGAAAGGGATTGAGTCTGTTGCTGTGACAGGAGTATTTTCTCCTGTGAACCCAACGCATGAACAACAGGCATTTGATTTTTTTCAAGAAGAACTTCCTCATGTTGATGTGACCTTGTCTCATGAAAATGGGCGGGTAGGTATTTTGGAGCGAGAAAATGCAGCCACACTCAATGCATGTTTGAGATCGGTCGGACGGCAATCAATATGTTCGATCAAAGAGGCCATGTCGTTACTTGGTTTAAAGGCGGATCTTTACTTAAGTCAAAATGATGGAACCTTGATGGACGAAACGTTTGCGGCTCGGCTTCCAGTTTTGGCTATATCTTCTGGTCCTACCAACAGTATGCGAGGTGCAGCATACCTTTCGGGTCTTAAAGATTGTATTGTTGTGGATGTCGGGGGAACTACCACCGATGTAGGAGCATTGGTTAATGGTTTTCCTAGGGAAGCATCTCTTGCGGTCAATATTGCGGGAGTTCGTACTAATTTTAGGATGCCTGACGTGCAATCAATTGCATTGGGGGGCGGAAGTATAGTTTACCCGGAAGAAATGAGAATCGGACCAGAAAGCGTGGGTTTTGAATTGAATAACAGGGCTTTGGTTTTTGGAGGAGATACCATCACTGCTACTGATGTAGCTGCAGTGGGAGGACTAGTCAAATTCGAGTATTCCAATCAGTTAACTAGTTTAGACCCATCTATTTGTCAGAGATGGATTGATCTTATTAAATACAATATAGAAGAGTTAGTTGATCGAATGAAGTTAAACACCGAACCAGTCCCGGTCGTATTGGTGGGAGGCGGTAATATAATAGTACCAGAGGATTTAAAGGGAGCTAGCGAGGTTAAGCGCCCGGAACATGGGGAAGTGGCGAATGCTATAGGAGCGGCCATCGCGCAAATTGGAGGCCAAGTCGAGAAGGTGTTTTCATTGGACAAAATAGATAGACTTCAGGCTGTTGAAGAAATAAAATCTGAGGCAATGAGACGGGCGGTCACTGCTGGGGCTCGCATGGATACGGTTGAAGTGGTAGAAATTGACGAAATTCCGTTAACCTACCTGCCCGGTAATGTCACACTAATACGGGCCAAAGCCGTAGGTGATTTGTATAGTTCATCGGGAACTACGCCAGATCTGTAGCTCTTTTTTAATCATTAGTTTAAGGATGTATACTCGCCTAAAGTTAATGCTGAATTATAGCTATTGTGCTGATTTCAATAATTATAAATAAAACTGTGGTAAAGTAATAAAGTCGGGGCGTGGCGCAGCCCGGAAGCGCACCTGCATGGGGTGCAGGGGGTCGTCGGTTCAAATCCGACCGCCCCGACCAGTATCTAAAACCCGATAGGATTTAAATAAATACCACCCATTGGGTGGTATTTTTACTATGAGTCAATTGTCTATTAATGTTAAAGGAATTAATTCTATTCAGATTGTATCTGAGAAGGTTTGAGTTATGAGGTGCATAACAACGGTTGTCTAGTTATATTAAGACGGGTTGATGTACAAGACTATATAATGTAAAAATTTATTACTGGATTCTCAGCCGTTAAATTAGTTTAACAAGTGATTCGGTAGTATACGATGTTAAGCAAATGGGATCTAAGAGTTAATTTGGATAATAAACTCAAAGTGCTTTTCAA
>CAJXEF010000022.1 GCA_913052545.1 uncultured Chloroflexota bacterium | reverse complement strand
TCAAGCATATGCTTGATGTCTAATAAATCAGGAAAGAAATATAAATGGGTCGTACACCTGCAATCGGACGAACCAAAACCTCTTATAGCGGTCATTGACATTCAACTTTTGTAATACCTATCGTCCAAAAACCCCCGAAGATGTTTCCAGCGTTCGTTAGGTAATCAATATGCCAATGCAATTTTTTGTCGACCTGTAGATGTCGCGAGATTCGTGATCGTAAGCCATTTAAGGCACTAGCCACATAAAGATAGTATCCAGCCTCAAGAACTTGTTTCCCCAACTTGCCTACGTGTAATCCAACGTTAGAATTTATTTCGATTTGGGGTAAATAAGTCCCATTACCTGTAGGCTCATTGTTTATTGTGATTAAAGGGTTGTTTAACGTACCATTCGGGTCTATTCGAACAGGATTCACATTGGAATATAATTAACTAAATTAATGGGTCAGAGGTTTAGCTGGGAGTACCTTGCTCTTCTTCTAAGGCTTGGTATTTAGAAGGGCATTTTACGAGAATGTGTTCGGCATTAAAGATATTTGTTTCTTCATAACGTCCTTCTACGATAATTTCTGAATGGGGATTGAAGAAAAGGTCTGGCATTACACCCGTATAGGACGCTTGTAAACGGGTTGGAGATCCTCCTGCCTTGTCAATCAATTGGAAATTACTCTGGATTGAATTATCGGGTCTGTGAAAACTCCCATCCACAAGGGCTCCGGAAACGCGTATCCTGCGACCATCGTGATATTCATCTGATCCCATAAATTCGCTGACAGTTAAGAAATAGAGGACATTACCAGGAAAAGCTGCGTATACCATGTATCCGATTGCTAGCATCAGGACAACGCCAAATATTATAAATTTAAACTTGTGACTGTTTTCGTTGTGTTCCTGCAAGGCCGAATATGCTTCCTATTAAGTTTCGTAAGTGACCCAGTCGATTATTCTCGATTTATCATATCACGTCATATTTTCTGTTCCAATCTGGCTTCGCTTGATCTCACACTTTAGGTGGGAGTCAAAGCACCTGAACGGTATGGGCTGGGCCTGTAGATCATCCAGATCTACTCTCTTATTCGGATTTTCTGTAGTCTCCCGATGTTATAAATTCGTTGTAAAGTGTGGTTATCTCTCGGCTCATCTCTTGCCTTTTTTTTGACACGAAAAACGCGTAAATAAAGAAAACGGCCCACGTTACGGTGAATGCAGCAAATAGATAGAAAAGATTATTGGGCATTGAATGGTTATCCATTAATAGATTTAATAATATCATTTTTTAATCACCATACTCGATTCGTTTCACCTGGGCGAAAAGCTTGAATTGTGACAAGTCGTCTTCTGTCTTCCTTAACGCAATTCGTTCCAATAAGAGATAGGTGAAAAGGACTGAAATGGTTAGGAAAGAGAATAATAGAATGAGGTTCATTGTTGGATCTAGAGAGTTAGACTCTGCGAAAGGTCCCAATACTGCGGATGGGTGTATAGATCTCCACCATACAACGGAATAGTAGACTATTGGAACATCGACGAACCCGATTATGCCGATGACTGCTGAATAAACAGCTCCCTGTTTCTTATTCGTAGCATAGGTCCGTAGCATTAAATATGAAACGTATATTAACCATAAGATCAATGTAGTGGTGAGCCGAGGCTCCCAGGTCCACCATGTTCCCCAAACTGGCTTAGCCCAAATCACCCCAGTGATTAGGGCCAGGGTTACGAATATTACACCGACTTCGGCCGCTGAGTGGGCTATCGCATCCCATGTATTTAGCTGTACACATTTAAGGTTAAGTACTTTGTAAATTCTGATGTGATTCCATACGCCAAAATATCCAAGGCTCCCCAAGAATACAATGAAAAAGCCTAAAAATGACAAAATTGCCATGGGTACATGGATATAAAATATGCGTTGGATATTCCCCAAGACGATATCTGTAGGCGCTACTACAAAAATAAAATACATATTGATTGACATGAGTACGAGCCCAAGAATTGCTAAGTACTTCGGTAATTTGTTAAGAACCCAGTGCTCTGTGGTTCGGAAGTCATCTCTGGTATCACCAGGTCTGGATTGAGTAGACAATTTAGTTCACTCCTCTACGAGGTAAGAAAAAATCCATGGGCAAATTACTAAGAACAATGCATCAAAAATCGCGATGAGAGGTAACCATCTGTTCCAGCTGGGTTCGTATCCGATCCCAAATGATCCTTTTGAGGCTTCAATAGCACCTAGAATGACCGGTAGAATAATAGGGAAAAATAGAACTGGTAGCATTATTTCTCTCGATCGGGTTTTCACTGCCATGAAAGAAAACAATGTTCCGACTGTTGCAAATCCTAAGGTAGCTAGTACTACTGTAATTATTAAAATCCATGAGAAACTGTTTATATTCAACATTGTCGCGAATACCGGTAATAATATTGCTTCTATAGCAATCATAAATAGGAAACTAACTAATACTTTACTGAGGAATATTACATCTCTACTGATTGGACTCAGTAATAAACCTTCCATTCCTCCTTGTTCTTGTTCTCGCACAAAGGTTCTGCTCATGATCAGAATCCCTGAAAAAGCGAACGAAACCCAAATAATGCCGGCCGCTATTTCGGATATCTGCTGAGGATTAATGTTAAGAGCGAAATTGAATACTATAGCCAATAACACTCCGAATACTAATACCGATATGGTAATGTCCTTGGCCCGAAACTCCAAAAGAATATCTTTCCAGATTATGATTAGCCAAGGGTGAATAATTGACTTCATCTTAGATTCTTACAGCCCTTGATAAGTTCGAGAATTTATATCAGGTAACAAAGATCCGTCAGATTAGTCTATTTTTGAGTTTGGGAGCAATGTGCAGTTTGCCAAGATTGCTACGCTATCGGACCAACTGTTTCCTAGGTCTTGGTTATGAGTTGTCATAATTATAGATCTTCCAATCGAAGTCCATTCTGAGCAAATATTACGGAGCATTTCAAGAGACCGTTGATCCAAGCCCCCCTCGGGCTCGTCTAGTAATAATATCGGAGGTTCATGCAAGATAGCCCTACCCAAGGCCAAGCGTTTTCTCATACCGTGGGATAAAAATCTAACTTTTCGGCCCGAGTGTTGTGTCAAATCTACTCGTGATAGTACCGTGTTTACTCGGCTGGATAGTTGGTCTATGTTATATAATCTGCCGTAAAATTGCAGATTTTCTGCGCACGTGAGGTCTTCGTAAAGGTAATTCTGATGTCCTACAACTCCTATATTTCTACGGGTCGCTCGAGGATTTTTGGCCTGATCATATCCAGAGATTATAATTTGCCCAGCATCTGGTTTAATCTGACTTGCTAATATCCTGAGCAACGTAGTTTTGCCACTACCATTTGTACCGAATAAAGCGAGTAATTCCCCCCATCTAACTTCAAGATGTAAATTCCATAGAATTGGGCTTTCTCCGAAACTTTTCTTTAACCCTATAACGCTAATGGCTGTTTCGGAGCTTAGTTTAACCATTGGCTTTCTTAAAATAACCAGCTGGTTTATCGAAAAATTCAAGACTATACATAGTTATTTCATGTTAAAGCCGGTGATCCTGTTGTGCAATAGACATGGTCAGCGCAGATTTGGGCATGTAGAGCAAATTGTATTTCGAAACGAACTTGTTGGGGGATCGGATAGCCCAAGCGATTAATTATTGTTGATGTACACTCCCAAAACGCTCCCCATATATACCTCTAAATAGAACGAAGTGATATTGAGTGGGTCATAGGTATCTTAATGCAATCCAAGGCTGTCCTTATGGGTGTTTGATACTGATACCACCGTCTACAGCCCAAGTTTGGCCCGTGACATACGCTGCTGCAGGCGATGATAGAAAAACTGATAGGTACCCTATTTCCTTGAGATGCCCCGTTCTCCCCAAAGGAATTTGTCCTTTTGCGGCATCTTGACGTTGTTGATAGGCTTCTTCGCTCATTTGGTCCGGGTCAGGAAATGATCCCGGAGCAATGGCGTTAGCCCGGATACCAAAGGGAGCCCATTCTTGAGCTAAGCATTCTGTGAATCGCATTATTCCGGCTTTGGCTGCATCATAGGCTGCAGATTCCGGTCTTCCGCGAAATGCTGCCCAGCCAGTGATGTTTATGACGGACCCCTGCCTTCTTTCTAGCATATGAGGTCCTATAGCGTGGCAACCCTGATATGCTTCGGTCAGATTGATATCCACGATAAAATGCCATTCTTCCTCTGTCATTCCAATAGACGAAGATCCTGGTAGGGTTACTACTGGTTTTCTTATAGCATCGCCGACGCAGTTTACAATGGTATCGACGTGACCAAATTTATCCAATGTCTCCTGGACAATTCGATCCATGTCAGCGGCTTTGGTTGCATCACCAGTGACTGGAAAAGCTGCTCGGCCCATTTCTTGTATTTCTTTTGCTACTTGGTTAACACCAGATGAGCTTAGAGCAGTAACTGCTATATCGGCTCCAGCTTCTGCAAAAGCTAACGCTATTCCTTTCCCTATACCACGACCAGCCCCCACTACCAAAACTTTCTGGTCTGTTACATCAAATTCTGGAAGACTCATCTTTCGACTCCGATTATTAATAATGAAAATTAGATATTGGAGACCTAGAGGTTATGGGAATCATTTAGATAATTAGACAGGTCTGGCAAAGTTAGTGGTTCATTGGGAGCAAGTAAAATTTCAAACGCGATAGATAACCTCTAAGCAGGTAGGCTACTTTCTGCCATAATATGACCAGATTGGAGTTCGACACTATTCAGGCCAAGAAGATCTTCTAACCTTAGTTTCATTTCATCAGTATACCCAGTGCTGATTACAGGCAATTCCATTAGCACCTGCTTTCCTCCTGTTTGTATCAACAGGTTGACTCGATCTTTGCCGGGATATTCGAGTAAGATCTGTACAACTTCACGCAGTAAATAGGCGTCTTCAACTGCATCGGAAGATTCTTTTATCGAAAGAGCAACTGTCCTAAACTGAGGATCGAGGTTATTCCGATCCTCAGTAGGTGGTTTACCTTTTTGAGGTAGGTGATTATTGCTAGATCGAGGTAGGTCATTTCCAGCAAGTTTTTGTCCTGAGGTTTTCGGGTTATCATCAGAAATCTTGCGTTGAGGGCTGGGTTCAATATTGTGAGAATATTCTGCTACTTGTTCGCAAACAAGAGAATATTGGTCCCCTCGCGATCTTAGTTTACCTATAATTCTCACCAGGCGGCCCGCCACCCACTCACTCTGCGTTTGATCCAGAATATCTGGCCAAACTACCGCTTCCACCGGGCCGCCTAGCAAGTCCAGGTTAACCAAAAGGAATTTTTTTTGTTCTTTAGTGTAGCGTTCTGTAATAGCGGAAACATGTCCAAGAAATGTGAGATTCTGTCCTTGCGGACTTTGTTCGAGTTGTTCCAGAGTGGTTATATAACCCTCATCCTCTAAGCCGGCTAACTCGATTAATGGGTTATATGAAAGTGATAAGCCGATATATTCGATTTCTTGTTCGGCTTTGTCTTGAACTGTAATATCGGGTCCCGATAAAGAAATGCCCCCTACCACCGCATTCTCGTTGGTCATAGACTCAAACATGCTCGTTTGTCCGCTATTTCGAGTCCGGGTAGCAAGCTGGGCAGAAGCTATTATTTGTTCCAAATTGGCTAAGATAGCACCTCTTGGTCCCAATGAATCAAAGGCGCCCGCTTTCGCTAAACTTTCAAGAGTTCGGCGGTTAAGGCTCGTGACATCGGCACGTTGGCAAAACTCATCTATTGATTTAAAAATGCCATTTTCTTTGCGTTCTTCGACTACCGGACGAATAGAGCCTTCGCCAACATTTTTGATTGCTGATAATCCAAACCGCAAAACGGGTTCAGACTCTGTATCTTTATCTATCGTGAAGAATTCTTCAGAATGATTGATATCAGGTAAGAGAACGGGAATTTTTAATTTAAAACATTCATTGATACTGCTTACCATTCGTTCTGTATTATCTAATCTCGCATTTAAGACAGAAGCCATGTATTCGACAGGGTAGTGAGCCTTAAAATAGGCAGTCCAATAGGATATCAGGGCGTAGCTGACACTATGTGCTTTATTGAAAGCATAACCTGCGAAAGGTTCAATTAAATCAAATACTTCGACAGCCAAATTTTGAGTAAACCCTTTGCCTTGGGCACCTTCAACAAATTTCTGTCTCTCTTGGGCCATCAAAGAGGGTATTTTTTTCCCCATTGCCTTTCTAACTGTGTCTGCTTCACCTAAAGAATACCCCGCAAAACCTTGAAGGATGAGCAATACTTGGTCTTGATAGACAATGACCCCATAGGTTTCATCTAGCAACTCTTTCAAACTTTCGTGCGGGTAAGAGATGGGTATTCGTCCGTGTTTCCCATCTATAAATGACGTTATGTGTTCCATGGGTCCGGGCCTGTATAAGGCTATCATCGCAGCTATATCGCCCAGATTAGAGGGTTTGAGCTCTTTGATATAACGCTGCATGCCCGAGCTTTCAAGTTGGAATAGATCTGTGGTTTTCCCGGATGAAAGTAAATCAAAAGTAGCGGGATCATCGATGGGCAGGCGATTCAAGTCGATTTTTATACCTTGGCTGCTGTCTACAAGTTTGACTGCCCTGTCTAAAATACTCAAGTTAGTCAGCCCTAGGAAATCCATCTTCAGTAGACCCAACTTGGCGACCGCATCCATGGCGTATTGAGTCATCATTACCGGGCTTGCTTCATCGCCTTTGCTGGGACGTTGAAGTGGCACTGTATTAGTGAGGGGTTCATCAGCGATTAAAACTCCGGCTGCGTGGGTACTGACATGATGTACCACACCTTCGAGGCCGAGAGCGTTATCCACCAATTTATTGATTGCCTCTTCGTTGTTATAAGCAGACTGGAACTCTGGGTTAGCTTTTAGAGCATCTGTAAGAGTTCTAGATTTGAAAGGCACCATGCGGGCAATGCGATCTACTTCACTGTAGCCCATACCCAACCCCCGACCAACATCCCGCAGAGCGGCTTTGGCCCCCATGGTGCCGAAGGTGATAATCTGTGCAACGCGATCACTGCCGTATTTGTCTATAACGTAATGAAGGACTTCGTCGCGGCGATCGTCTTGAAAATCCATGTCTATGTCTGGCATTTCTTTTCGTTCAATATTAAGGAACCTTTCAAAAACCAGACGATATTCCATGGGATCAATATCGGTGATACCCAAACAATACAAAGCGACGCTTCCTGCGGCACTCCCTCTTACAGCCGATAGAATCCCTTTGCTTCGGACAAAATGCATAATGTCCCAAACTACTAAAAAGTAATTCGCAAATTGTGTACTACGTATGACGTCCAGTTCATACGCAAGGCGTTTCTCTGATTCTTCAGAAGCCTGTGGGTACCTTTGTCTAAAGCCTTCCCAACAAAGTTGGGAGACGTAATCGTCTGCGTTTAGATCATCAGGAGTATTGTATTTGGGGAGATGAGTTTCTCCGAAACCCATCTCTACGTTACACATTGCTGCAACTAGATTGGTATTTTCTACAGCTTCAGGATAGTCAGGGAAGAGTGCAACCATCTCTTCAGGGCTTTTAATATAATATGAGTCATCCTCCATTTGCAGCCGCTTTGGGTCATCAACATTGGTGTTGGTTTGGATGCAAATATAAATATCTTGGAAGGGTGAATGTTCTTGTTCAACATAGTGAGAGTCATTGGTTACTATTAATGGAACGGATAGCTCTTTGCTGAGTTTTATTAAACCTTGGTTAATTTCGTCTAATTGTGGAACATGCTGATGGGATTGAAGTTCCAGGAAATAGCCGTCCTTAAATAATTCGCGGTACCACATGGCGGCTTCTTTGGCCGCATCTAAGTTGCCGTCTGCTATTAATTTTGGCACCTCTGCTGATGGGCATCCGGAAAGACAAATCAACCCTTCACTTCTTTCTGCAAGTAATTCTTTGTCTATGCGAGGGCGATAGTGGAAGCCTTCCAAATGGCCCTGCGTCACTAATTTCATCAAATTTTGGTATCCGGTGTTGTTTTTTGCCAAAAGCACTAGGTGGTGGGGACTTCTCTCTGAACTACTCCTGTCTCTACGGCTAGAATGCGCTACATATACTTCGCATCCAATTATCGGTTTGATACCGGCTTCTTTGCATTCCGAGTAAAATTCAATTGCTCCGTACAGAGACCCGTGGTCGGTTATAGCTAATGCATCCATACCTAATTTTTTAGTATGGGCGACCAGCTCGGGAATCCGGCTAATACCATCCAACATGCTGTATTCTGTATGTACATGTAAATGAGTGAACACCGGTTGTATGCTACTCCAGTTTTTTACTCCTTTCGGGGATCCAAAGATAAGCTAAAAAATGATGAATAGCAAGAGGGGAATTGCGATGGTTTGTAGGTAATAAACATGAATGCTAACAACCAAACAGAAAACCCACTCTTGCTGTACTATTTGTTAATCAGTTCGGATTAAAAAAGCCCTGTATTTACACAGGGCTTTTTACCTAGATATGGATAGAACGATATTAATCGAAGATCAGCATTATTCTTCTTCGTCTTTTTCTATATGTTCGGCTACAGTTTCTTCAACAACTCGGTTTCTTGTTCTAGATGCTGATTTATCATCGCCCCAAGTGGAGGCCTCTACGTAGTTTTTGAATTCTCTTGATTCTCCGCATACCTGGCATATTCCAGCGCTGTACGGTCCGGTGGCTGGCTGGATTACCCAGTGGTGGCAGCAACTGGGGGCTTCATCGTCACCTATTGGATTGGTTGATGGTGCCGGCTGGGTCATCTGACAGTCCCTCCCTTTGAAGTAACTAGGTAGCCTACTACTATATGTCTGAGTTGTCAACAGTTTTACATTTGGAATAGGTAAATGCGAAAATTAATTGGAAGTTATGAGGGTTGGAATGTCCGTTTAAAAGTGTGAAGGCGAGAGATGGTATAACAATAATATAATTTGCTCCTCAAGTCTTGAAGGTCTGGTGATCTGTAAACCGGCCATTTGTCTCACGAACGGAGCCTAGAAATTTCTTTGATCAAAGTCTAACCGTTATCTCCTGCGTTACTATTCTAGTGACTCCCCATCCAGCAAGCCAGGCCGAGTGTCTACCGTCACCACCTGCAACTACTACGACTATATCATCGGCCTTGAGCGCTATGGGTACTAAGGTTTCTGGATTAGTTTCGTCGACCCATTGAGGCCAGTTGCGGTTCCCATAGTGAGCCATATTGACCAGGTTTTTTAGAGGCATGCGGGCATTTTGAAAAATGAATTCTCTTACATCAGCCTTAGAGAAACCGCTTTGAGAAATCTCGTGGGCATGTTCAGGGCATAGCACTAAGGTAATCTGAGCACCGGTCCCAATTTGATAATAGTTGGAGAAACCGGTGGTTTGTGTAGATTCTACAAGTGTTTTTAATACTTCTAGGCCAGTGGGGACCGTGCTCTCCATCACCACATACAAACCCCGTATAGCCGAGATGGTCACCAAGCTCTGATCAGGTCCCATTCCAAGTTCTACGTGACGTGGCTCCCAAGGACTACGGGCTTCGTTTTCCGCGAAACAAAAAGTGTATCTTGCAGGAAGGGCAAGCGTGGCTTTATCCATTTCACCTGGGATAAGTCCAGCTATGTTACGGATCACCAGCCGGATAGCACGCCCTATTACGGCATTAGATCTATGGCCTGGACCAAAGCATCCAGCATCTCCGTTAATATCCAGATCCCGGGCTATAGGGCCATTAACTATGGTGACAGGTGCTGCCCCTCCGGTAGTTGCCTGACAGCCGGCGAGATTAAACTCAGGCTTTAAAATGGCTTGTATCCCTGCTACTACAACCGGAAAATGCTCCGGACGGCACCCAGCCATCACGGCATTTATAGCTACTTTCTCTATGGTTACGCTGGCGTTTTGCGGTTGTATAACTCCCAGTGACCAGGACGGATCTCCTCCGTATTCCCCCAGCATCTTTCGAACAAGATCAGGAGTTGCGGGAACTACTGGAAGTCCATCAGTCCAGCCTAGCTCGTCATAATAATCTTGAATATCATCAAATGAACTCGAAACCTCTATTCGTCGGGATGTAAGGGCATTTGTGTTAACCATAATCTCCTCGGCAAATTGACTTTACGCATTAGTCAACAAATCAACTATTTCCTCTGCGTAATCATGTGCCATCTGTTTAACCTCTGTTATAGACTTTGGCGTTAAAGGGCTGGGTAAGGTCACTATTCGAACTCCGGGCATTCCCAATGAGGTAGCTCTCGCCTGTGCTGCTTTAGTGAAATTACTGGTAATCACACTTACTGATGGGATACCTCGTGATTCGGTAACGACTGTGTCGTGGAGACCCCACGCTGTACAGGAGCCTCAATCAGCAATCGCATGAATTATTGCATCACATTGTCCGGTCAATTCCTCTATGGTCTCATCGGAACAAGCTGAGCTGAAACTAAACTTATTACGGTAAATTACTTTTTCGGTCTGGTAATCAGTTGTCAGAACATCTTCTAATTCCTGTAAGAATACGTCTGCATGGTATTTACGATTTTCCAATAATCCGATTACCTTACCTTTGAGGCTTGGTAGCTTAGAACTTAATCCTATCTCTTCTGGCACTAATTCAAGTCGAGGATCTAAGATTTCGATAGTTGGAGATTTGGTGGTCATGACTTTTATCCTCCTGATCGGTCAAGGTTAGGACTCGGAATAGGTTAAACAACGACATCCTAATTGTCTAGTACTTACTCATATAATCTCTTCGGAAATCAGAATGCTGCATGGTTAATTAGGGTACATGTTATAATCCGCGACGTCCCACCGGTTCACATGGAATTTATGCATAGGCGGTAGTGATTTAATGGATTATTCAAATCCACCGGAAGAGCACTGGGTTAATGTGGGTGACTTAAAGGTTCATTACCTAGATTGGCCTGGAGACGGATTGCCCCTTTTGGCTTTGCACGGCATGGCATCTTCGGCGAATTGGTATGAAAGGGTAGCACGTTATTTAGCTGCGGGTCATAGAATAATAGCACCCGATCAAAGGGGTCATGGTCAAACTTCTCAGGCGTCTACCGGATATGATTGGGAAACGTTGACTTCGGATTTGATTGGCTTGCTTGATTCGCTAGGGTTGGATTTGGTGTCGGTAATTGGCCATTCTTGGGGCGGTCATGTAGCTAGCAATTTGGCGGCTCGTCATCCTCATCGCGTAAACTCGTTAATCATGATAGATGGGGGTTTTCAAGATGGCCATTTGTTGCCGGATCCTACGGAAATATCGTTCAGGGAAAGATTTAGACCGAGGGATGTCTCCGGAGATAAAGAGGAATTCTTAACTCGCCTCAAAGAACAACTTGCTAATTGTTGGGGAAATGATTTGGAAAAAATCGTATTGAGTATGGTTTATGAAAATGAGAGGGGGTTGATGGAAGATATTTTACGACCCTCCCATCATAGCCAGATACTTACGTCGATGTGGAATGAACCTCCATCAACCGTTATATCCAGGGTTAATTGTCCAATGTTGATCGTACCTGCCGGGCCAAGGCCCGAACGCGCTCATACGGAGTTTTCTCGTATGAGAGAGGTAATGTTAGGAGCCGTAGTCAACGTTGCTAAAGATGTTCAAGTAGAGTGGGTTTTGGATACTATCCATGATATTGGCTATGATAAGCCTGAAGAACTTGCTGATATAATCGATCACTTTCTTGATGGAAAGTGATCGCTGAAGGCGTATTTATGATGGTCTAATCATTATCCGCAGGAGCCAAAGCCGGATTACTACTAATTTGTGACGACGGTGTATCATCGTCTCCGAGACCATAGTTTATAGAGTAGAGACGAGAGTAAACTCCTCGTTTGGTTAAAAGCTCTTCGTGGTTACCTATTTCGGCCACTTGGCCGTGGTCCAATACCACGATTTTATCGGCGTTTCGTATAGTAGATAACCTGTGCGCGATTACTATTGAAGTTCTATCTTTTAATATCTTTTGAAGTGCCTGTTGGATTAATACCTCCGTGTGTGTATCAATACTGGCAGTAGCTTCGTCTAGAATTAGGATTCTAGGATCACCTACGACAGCTCTGGCAAAGCTTAATAGCTGCCGTTGTCCAACGCTGAGGTTTACTCCTCTTTCCGCTAATACAGTATTGTACCCGTCTTCCAAAGCATTAATGAATTCATCAGCCCCTACGGCTTTGGCTGCATCATAAACTGCTTCGTCGCTGGCGTCTTGATGATTGTATCGGATGTTGTCCTTGACTGTTCCTGAGAACAGGAATGGTTCTTGTAGGACCATGCTCATTTGATTAACAAGAGACTGACGATCGACTTCTTTCAAGTCGTATCCGTCGACTAGGATGCTTCCCTCTGTTACATCTGCAAATCTATGAATAAGGGTTACGAAGGTACTTTTGCCAGCGCCTGTGGACCCCACTAAAGCGACATTTTCCCCAGGGTTGATCTGTAGGTTAATGTTTTGTAATACTTCTACTCCCTCTACGTAATGGAAAGAGACATCTTTAAATTCAATCTTCCCTTGCACCATCGGCATGCTTATAGCGTTCGGAACGTCATTAACCTCTGGTTCGAGGTCTATCATTTCAAAGAGCCGCACACCTGCCGCCATCGCTCTTTGAAATTGGCTATATTGCATAGTTAGGTGGCGAATGGGCTCAAAGAACCTTTGTATCCAAAGTGCGAAAGCTACTAAAACACCCCAGTCTAAGTCTCCGCGTTGGGCTAGGACTCCGCCAAACAGTACTACTCCGAATCCTAACCCGATGCCTATGAGGAATTCAACAGTAGGTTGTAATCCACCGGAGAACTTGCTGGCTTGTAAATTAGCATTAAGATGCTCTTGATTTAATCCATTAAAATGTTTTAGGTTTTCGTCTTGTCTATTAAGGCTTTGTACGACCCTAACCCCTGTTATATTCTGATTGTATTCTCCATTCACCATGGCTATGGCTCGCCTAATCCTCATGAAGGACCTTCTAGCGAATCTTTGCCAATAGCCTAGTACCAGAAATAATATAGGGATGATACTTAGGCTGACTAAGGCTAGTTGCCAATCGACCACAAGCATTACTATTATGATGCCAAACAGGCTCAATATGTCTGCTAGGCTTACCACCATCATTTCAAAGAGTTCTTGCAATTGAAGCACATCACTTTGGCTTCGGGACATAATTCGTCCCACGGGAGTCCTGTGGAAAAATGATGGGGAGAGAGCCTGTAGATGGTTAAACATATGCAAGCGGAGAGCGTATAAAATTTCTTGACCAACTTTTGCTACGAATACAAATTGTAGATAATTGGCGCCAAAATGGATAAGAGTCAGGAAAAGAAAACCGATTCCAATCAGATGAAGCGCATTTACGCTCCCATTGTTAACCCCTTGCTCTATGCCAAACATTATGAACAAAGGAATACAGACGTTAGCAACGGTGTAAATTATCACGGCTATTAAACTTAGAATAGCGTATTTATAGTTTCCGCTTAGGTAGC
This sequence comes from uncultured Chloroflexota bacterium, assembly GCA_913052545.1. The sequence continues at coordinate 4,279 of CAJXEF010000022.1, read as the reverse complement.
TGAATAGCCTCATTACTACCTTGTTGTCATATGCTTTTCCGAGGATATTTTCGTCTGTTAAATTATCCGTAGTAGGAGAATGCATTCCCCCTGCATGCATCCCACGCATACCTCCGAACATGCCGCCGCCGCCGCCGCCGCCGCGATTCATTAGATTGCACCTTCCGATTCGACGGCGCTTGTCGGATTGGCTGGTATTGCTGCATCTAGCATGATTTCCTCTTGTGGTCTAAGTTGCATGTCGTAGATTTCCTTATAAGACCCGGCCTCAACAATCAATTTTTGATGATTACCCCTTTGGGTTATGGATCCGTCTTGAAGAACTAGGATCTGATCGGCTGCTCTAACTGTACTTAATCGGTGTGCTATGACGAATGTGGTACGGCCTTTTACTACTGCTACCATCGCTTGGTGAATCAGGCGCTCCGTTTCCACATCCACGCTTGACGTAGAGTCATCTAAAATCAAAACCGGAGGGTTGATTAAGATAGTTCTCGCTATTGATAGCCTTTGACGTTGTCCGCCTGATAATGTTGCTCCTCTTTCTCCAACCCACGTATCATACCCATAGGGAAGGCTAATGATATGTTCATGAAGTTGGGCTATCTTGGCCGCCTCAATGACATCCTCATGAGTAGCGTCAACGACCCCATAAGCGATGTTATCTTGGATGGTAGCGCTAAACAGGTATACGTCTTGTTGCACGATTCCCACGTTCCTCCGTAGGGAATCTAATGTGAAATCTCGAATATCCTGATTATCTATAGTGATACTACCTGAAGTAATGTCGTAGAACCTGGGTAACAGGTTGACTATTGTACTTTTGCCACTCCCTGGAGCACCGAGGATAGCGGTGATACTACCCGGAGGTGCATCAATCGCAACTCCTTTCAAGGCCGGAATTTTTTCATCGTAGGAAAAAGTAACATTGTTGAACAGGACATGGCCCTGGCTACGAGTCATCACTTTGGCATTGGGCTTTTCCAGGACCGGCGATTCCGCGTCTAATACATCGAATATGCGTTCACCGGAAGATATCGCGCGAGAAAAACTATTAATTATTTGAGCAGCTTGTCGGATAGGGAAGGTCAATTGGTTAAGAAATAGAACGAATTTGGTTAATTCTCCTGGGGTTAAATCCCCTCTTAACACTTCCCATCCTCCGTACCATAGGATTAGACCGAGTGCGAAGGTAAAATACAAGCTCATCCAAGCACTGTTCACACCTTGTAGGCGTTCTGATTGGTAGTATTCCTCCCTGAGTTCTTGTGCTTTATCTCTATATTTGCGCTTCTCATGTTCTTCGGAAGCAAACGCTTTTACGACATGGATCCCTACTAGATTTTCTTGTAGGACGGTTACTAGTTCGCCATTAACTTCTTGAACGTGGAGCCACATCCGTCGTAGCTTAGACATTACCAGAGTAGAACGGAGGACTAAAAATGGGACGAAGACTAGACTGATAAGAGCCAGTTCCCAGTTAAGAAAAGCTAATATGATGGTTATTGCAGTGACTCTGACTGCTACTTCTAACGAACGAACTAGCCCCATGTTGATCCATCTGCGGACGGCTTCTACGTCTGCAGTGGCTTTTGACATCAAGTTGCCTGTGTGCTCTTTGTCGTGGTAGGCGAAGCTGACGTGCTGTAACTTGTCATAGATATAGTTCCGGAAATCAAAGGAAACCATCTGGGATAGGGAGTCGGTAGTATAGGTTCGCCCGAAGTCAAAAAATCCCCTACATAAGCTCGCAACCAGAAGGCCGACTGCTAATAGCAGTAGAGTCATAACAGCGGGATTTTGAGGAATCAGTTGACCGTCTTCGAATAAAACCAGTGCATCTATGGATTCCCCGAAGAGCCAAGGGATCAATAGCGATGCTCCGATACCTAAGAAAAAAGTTATATAAGCTATAGTTAATCGAGTGCGGTAACGCCACGCCATTGAGGTGATTCTAATTAAAATGTGCATCTACTGTGTCTATGTATCCTACTAAACGAAATTCCCAAGAACACTATTTCTCGGGTTACTATATTACTGGGTGGTTAAGCTAGTCGGAGATCTTTGTTACAGTGATAACATTTTCTTTGCAACGTTATCATCCGGCCCAAACGTATTCGTAATCAAAATATCTAATTGCGAACAATATTGGGTAATCATAACTCTGGCTTTAATTTTATTCAAGGCGCGAGGTTGCTTAAACAGGCTAATCTCGGAAATTTACCTTTAGTGTTCTACTACATGCTTTCGGGCGCGCTCATGCCCATGAGTCGAAGGCATCTTTGGAAAACGACTTGTGTACCTTCTACCAGTTTTAATCTCGCGAGACTGATTTCATGGTCTTCTTGATTGGCGGAAACTACTCTGCAGTTTTCATAAAAGCTATGAAAAGCAGTGGCTAACTCTACTGCGTAATGGGGCAAGTGGTGTGGTTCAAAAACTCTAGCCGATTGATCTATTAACTCGGGTAATTTCAGCATTGTCCGAATGAGATTGAGCTCATTCGGGTCATTTAAAAATTCTACTCTACCTAGATTCCAATCTAGCGCTCGTTCCTTGGCGAGTTTCATAATATTGGAGATTCTCGCGTGAGCGTATTGAACGTAATATACAGGATTATCGGCAGACTCTTTTTTCGCTAATTCGAGGTCAAAGTCCATGTGTGTGGATGCCGCCCTCGTTAAAAAGAAGAATCGGCATGCGTCCAGTCCGACTTCTTCCACCAATTCCCGAAGGGTAACGAAATCTCCTGTCCTTTTAGAAGCTCTTACCAATTCGGTTCCGCGTTTCAACGTCACTAGTTGGGCGATCAATATGGTAAGGGAGTCGGGATCTATACCTAGCGCTTTAACAGCCGATTTCATCCTGGAAACATGACCTTGATGGTCAGCTCCCCAAATGTTTATTACTTGAGGGAACTTACGCTTTAAGAATTTGTTGTGATGGTAGGCTATGTCGGAAGCAAAATAGGTTGGCTCTCCTGAGGAACGTATCACTACGCTGTCGCGGTCGTCAGGTTCGTCTTCACCACCTTGAATATTAGAATTAAACCATAAGGCACCATCCCTTTCGGAGAGATAATTTTGGTCGCGAAGCAGATTTATAGTGTCGTCATATTCTTGGGTTTGAAACAATGACGATTCACTGAACCAATTATCGAACTCTACTCCTATTTCACCCAGATCTTCCCGTATTTCCTGGAGCATCTTATCTTTTGCTAAAAGCCCAATCTCCTCAGTTATCCTATCTATATCCTTAGGTGAAGAGGTTGGTGCGAACCTGTTCCCCTCGGATCGAATAATGGCTTCGGCGAGGTCCCTGACATATTCCCCAAGATAGGAATTTTGGGGCATTTCCTGATCTTCACCTAAAATCTGTTGGTACCTTGTATGGACAGATTTATAAAATGCATCCATTTGGTTACCGGAGTCGTTAATATAATATTCCTTGGTGACCAAGTATCCTGCGGCGGAAAGTATGTTTGCGAGGGTACTTCCGAGAACTGCTCCTCTGGCATGGCCAACGTGAACAGGTCCAGTTGGGTTTACACTGACAAACTCAATCATAATTGGTTGGGCGTGGCCGACATCGGCATCTCCGAATGTTGACCCTGCATGCCGTATAGTGTCGACTTGGTTCTGAAGCCAAGAATCTTTTAAATAGAAATTGATAAATCCAGGTGGGGCTGATTCAACTTTGTACAATTCCTCGGACAGCGGTATGCGTTCAGCTATTATCTCTGCCAGTTTTACCGGGCTAATTCGGGTAGCCCGTGCTAGTTGTAGGGGAAGGCTCGTAGCAAAATCTCCGTTTTCCGAATTATTTGGTCTCTCGATCCCTATAGTAGGTTCTGTTTCTAACTGGAGGACACCGTCTTGTTGAGCGTGCTTCAGGGCATTGGAAACCATTTCTTGAATTGTGTTTATAATCAGAGGTAGGGACATCAGGATAACACCTTAACGTTACACGCAGATTTATTGGTATTGTATTGGAATACAGGGAGCTACACTTCGAAAGTGTTATCGTACCATAAAAGTTTTTCTGGCCGAGTTATGATCAACCGATTTTTAGCCGTTCTTATGCTAGGTTTTAAATTATAAAATTGTATTGTGAGGTTAACCTTCAGCTATTTGAAAAGGAAATCCAAGAGCACTTTCTGGGTCAATGCTGGAGGTCAAGTAACCTTCCGCGCTTTGGGTCAGGCCACTGTCCCCTTTTAACTTATTACCTTTGTCGGCTAGTATCTTGGCAGCATTCTTTATATCATCTACTCCAAAAG
>CAJXEF010000021.1 GCA_913052545.1 uncultured Chloroflexota bacterium | reverse complement strand
ACCAGCATCTGCTGCTATAGCGGCTTCCATTGCACTGATAGCAACCTCGATTTGGCTATCGTCCGGTTGCCTGGTAGTGAGTCGCTGTAGAATTAAACCTGGCACTGCCATCTGTCGGGCTATCCACCAACTTTGATGAAGCCCACTGAACCTTATAAATTCGTAGCTTACGGCCGCTATGACAGGTAAGAGTGCTATTCTTGAGAGAATTCTCCAATGGAGATCAGGCCAACCCAGAAACATGAATGCAATAATTGAAACAAGCACTACTGTGAGTAGGAAAGCGGTTCCGCATCTGGGATGAGGAGTTCCAAATTTTCTGACATTATCTATCTCTAGTGGAAGCCCTGCCTCGTATGTATGGACTGCCATATGTTCTGCCCCGTGATAGCAAAATACTCTTCGGATATTTTCCATGTAACTGATAATCCAAATGTATCCCACTAGGATTACCAATCTGAGTAGACCCTCTATCACGTTAATTAGGAGATCCGAATCCAACATGTGATGGATTGGTGTAACTATCAGTTGTGGAACTACGAAGAATATACCTATGCCCACGATCAGCGAGATTGCCAGAGTCATTGCGAGCACCCACGGAGACATTTCCTTTTGTCCTTCGGGGGTTTGATCCACCATGGCCAAAGCTGCTGATTGATTCAAAGCTTTGATGCCCAGGATCAAAGTTTCTAAAAGAGCCACAAATCCTCTGATTAGAGGTATCTTACGTAATCGACCGGTCAGGTAAGTGTTTAGGGGTTCTTGGATATGGGTAATGGTGCCGTCTTCCCTACGTACCGCCAGGCTATAGTGATTTTGTCCTCGGATCATGATTCCTTCGATTACAGCTTGCCCACCGTATGAAAACTCAGGTTGTCGTGACACCATTTGCTCCTTTAGCAATTAACAATTTATCCATATTTATCATATTCTAGGGTTTACATAAAAAAACCGATGGCCTGAAGCCTTCGGTTTCTTAACCCTTGTTTAAAAATAGAGAGACTTACTGAAGACTGTACCGGCGGCGCATTCTTTCAATCCTGCCTTGGGTATCAACCACTCGTTGCTGGCCTGTATAAAAAGGGTGGCATTTACTACAAATTTCAACTCTTAAGGTGGGCTTAGTGGCACCAGTCTGAAATACGTTGCCACAACTGCAAGTTACTGTTGAGTTATAAAATTGGGGATGTATGTCTGCTTTCATAATTTAACTGTTTAGAACCTCAAAAGTTTCTATATAAACTAAACCGGGTAGACGCTTACTCTGCGTCTACCTTTGGCTGCCCATTCATATTTTACTTCGCCGTCAATGGTGGCGAACAAAGTGAAATCTCGTCCGAGGCCTACGTTAGTGCCAGGGTGTATTCTAGTTCCTCTTTGCCTAACTATTATGGAGCCACCTGTGACTTTTTGACCACCGTATCTCTTGACCCCTAGGCGCTTAGCATTACTATCTCTACCGTTACTAGTGCTTCCACCGGCTTTTTTATGAGCCATTTTTAACCTCCCGACTGAATACCTTGGATCAACAGTCTCGTGTAATTCTGGCGGTGACCTAGCTTACGCCGATAACGAGTCTTGGGTTTATATTTAAATACTATTACTTTGCGATCTTTGTAGTGCGATTGTACTTCAGCCGTAACTTTCGCCCCAGCCAATATAGGGGATCCGAAATTTACCTGACCGTTTTCTGATACTGCTAACACCTGGTCAAATTCAGCAATAGAGCCGATTTCCAAGGATAACTTTTCTACGTCAAGCACGTCTCCTTGTTTGACCCTGTATTGTTTTCCACCAGTTTTAATTATTGCGTAATCCATTATTCCTAAAACCTCAACCCACCAATTCTATGGGGTTATAAATGACTATGTCAAGAATGAGCTCGGACTCGATATCTGAATCCCCCATTCGATAAGGAAGAATTAGCCGAAACATTTGGAATTCTTCGTCAACTCGAGATGTTCAGATAGTTTATACCTTTGACAAACTTTTAGGTCGGTTTTAGGATGGCGATACCTAACAAAAAGACAAATCACCGGGATATTGGAGGAAGGATGGATGCATCTGCTATATCTCACATTGCGATATGCGTGGCTGATTTGGATAAATCATTGGAGTTTTACAGAGACACCTTGGGTATGAAAGTGTTGGCAGACCGTATCCAAGATACTACATCTGGTGGATTACCTCACGTATACAAACATCAGAGAAATACTAGACGGCAGGTCCGTTTAGCTTATGGTAAGGGTGATCTTAAACCAACTCTGACTATGACCTCGCATCCGGGCGATAATCCAGATGGCAAGCCGATAAAGTTGGATCAGATAGGGATCAGTCACATATCATTTACTGTAGCTGATGTTAAATCGTTGGCATCGGAATTGGTTGCAAAAGGAGTCGCATTAGCAGGTCCAATGGATGGTTTTGTTAATGCCCAGGGAGACGTTAGTAGTATATTCGTGTTTGATCCTGACGGCATATTGGTTCAATTTGATTCTGGCAGTGGTGGTTAGGATCAAAAATGGCCATGTATATTCATTACAAGTGGGATAGGAGGTAAAAAATTGGACGCTAGCGGGATTTCACATATAGCTTTTTGTGTCAGGGATTTGGATAAATCATTAGGGTTTTATAGGGACATCTTGGGGATGCAGGTGGTTTTCGATCAAGTCCAAGATACTACTACAGGAGGATTGCCACACGTTTATCAGCATTCTAGGAAGACTCGAAGAACTGTTCATCTGCAATTTGCTGGCAGTTCTACGAATCCAAAATTAGTGGTTACTAGTCATCCCAATGAAGATCCTGATGGTGATCCTATCAAACTGGATCAAATCGGTATAAGCCATTATTCGTTTAGTGTTCCGGATACCAAAGCTTTAATGTCTGAGTTGGCAGGTAAGGGCATTCCGTTAGCTGCAGCTCCGGATGTATGGACCGGTTCTGATGGAAATGTTAGCAGTTTTTACGTATATGATCCGGATGGGATCCTGGTCCAATTCGATGGAGGGAGTGCGTAAGGAATCTCTATATACCCAATTTGATATTAGAGGCTTCGATTCACTATGTCTCTTGATAGGGCAGATCAACACGATGAAGATAAGTTAGAGCGATGGCGAAACGCTTTGTTGTCGGAAGGTCCAAATGACTTTCCGATACATGCGTTGTTTTTGGTGTCCGATCAAGATCAGGTTGCCCATGATATCTTTCGGGAATTTCGTAGGCACTTTGAGGAATCTGGGGCGGGGTTCCAACATCTGGTGATACTAGGCCAACACGGTGTATCTCGATCTGAGATAGGGTTATTAAGCAATTTGCACCTATCGCTCGATTCCGTACCGTGCCTGATAGTATTATCGACCGCGAATCCGATGTTATTCGATAAGATAGCATTACCACCGGGTTCGTCTGATATTCAAGCCGATGAAGAATCTTCAAAACCTTGGCTTGCCGTTATCGCAGGGATAAAATGTCAGGGCCAACGTGCTCGATTGGATGGCATGGGTTCTGGAGACTTGTTCAACGGTTCTGTCAGGGAATTAATAGAGAGAACACTAGTCGATTTGAAATCTGGTTAGCATAATTTGTTTGGTTGATATACGAGTTTTTAATGTAGGCAGGGACATAGTTCGGTGAGTTATCCAGCCTGTCTGATTGATAGCTGACAGGCTACGAGTCGGATGTTATAATTTTGTCACCACAAGGAGGTGGGTAGATTTGGAAGCAATTGATTATACGGCGCCAAAAACACTAGATGAAGCCTTAAAAGTTATGGCTGAACACGGAGACCGAGCCCGTGTGCTAGCGGGTGGTACCGACCTGCTGGTGCAGCTGCGAGGTGGGCGACGCAGCGCAGATATTATAGTGGATAGCAAATTTATCCCGGAATTGAATGAATTGTCTTACGATGCCCAAACGGGTTTGACAATCGGTGCTGCAGTACCGTGTTGCAATATATATGAGGACAAAGCAGTAGAAGCCAACTACCCAGGTCTTACAGATTGTGCATCTTTGATTGGTAGCATACAAATTCAAGGTAGAGCTAGCATTGGAGGTAATCTTTGTAACGCAGCACCTAGTGCTGATAGCATACCTTCCATCATCGCCTTAGGCGGTGTTGCAAACATCACAGGGCCTAATGGGTCTCGTCAAGTTCCTGCTGAGGATTTCTGTACTGCCCCTGGGCGGAATGTTCTTGAACCAGGAGAGTTGTTGGTATCAATTAATTTACCGGTACCTCAAGCTCACTCAGGAGCCAATTATTTGAGATTTATTCCGCGTAATGAAATGGACATCGCGGTGGCCGGAGTCGGTAGCTCTGTGATCTTGGATGGATCCGGACAGAATTTTGTTTCAGGCCGAGTCGCATTGGCTTCAGTGGCACCTACGCCGGTGTTCTCAAAGGCCGCAGGAGAAAGTCTTGCAGGCAAGCCTGTTTCGGAAGCTACGATTAACGAAGCTGCTGAGAAGGCTATGGCCGATGCCAAGCCAATTACTGATATGAGAGGTACCATCAAGCAGCGTGTACACTTGGTGGGAGTATTGACCCGACGTACTTTAAACACTGCCGTTAAACGCGCCAGGGGAGAGGAGTAGACATGCCAGGATTAGTCCATGTAGAGACTACTATTAACGGGAACCAGGTTAATTTCCTATGCGAACCTCGCCAGAGCTTGCTTGAATGCCTACGGGACGTTCTCGGCATGACCGGTACCAAAGAAGGGTGTAATGACGGCAACTGTGGGGCTTGTACGGTGTTATTGGATGGACGGATAGTTACTTCATGTTTGGTTTTAGGGGTTGAAGCTCAGGGGAAGGAGATGACTACTATTGAAGGTATAGCTTCTGCTGAGGGTTTACACCCGGTTCAACAAGCTTTCTTAGAAAACGCTTCTTTACAATGTGGGATTTGCACACCAGGATTTATTGTTGCGACTAAAGCGTTATTAGATAGAGAGCCTGACGCAGATGAAGGCAGGATAAGACACTGGTTAGCTGGCAATTTATGTCGATGTACTGGGTACGACAAAATAGTCCGAGCAGTCTTAGACGCCGAAGAAAAAATGAAATCCTAATTGCCTTGTGTCCTTGGTTAAATCGGTTCAGATGTAACACAGGAGGATAGCTACTATGGTAGCCAATCAGGTGCTGTCAGAAATTGAGTATAGAGTTGTTGGGAAACGCCCAGTAAGGCCTGACGGTGTTGATAAAGTTACCGGAAGGGCTCAATACGGGTCAGATCTACGCCTAACCGGGACCTTGCAAGCGAAAATATTAAGAAGTCCTCATGCTCATGCTAAGATTAAATCGATCGATACTTCAGCAGCCGAGGCTTGTCCGGGAGTAAGGGCTGTTATAACCGGAAGAGACCTACCTCTTTCAGCCAAGTTGTCTAACGCGGCATCAGGGGAAATAGCCGATTCTGATCGTCAACGTATGAGCTTCCAAGCTAATAACTTTTTAGCTGGAGAGAAAGTTCTTTACAAAGGCCATGCAGTTGCGGCCGTAGCCGCGGTTGACTCCAACACAGCAGAAGCAGCTCTAGCATTGATTAAAGTTGAGTATGAAGAACTTGCTCCGGTTGTTAACGTCAGGCAGGCAATGGAACCAGGATCAACGCTTTTGCATGACAGTCTTCATACTTCTTCTATGGGTGAAACTTCTGAAAAACCAAGTAATGTGGCATCTTACATGCTGTTTGAGAAAGGTGATGTTGATCAGGGATTTTCTGAATCAGATATAATAATTGAACGCGAATATGAGACGGCATCTGTTCACCAAGGATATATAGAACCCCATACTGCTACTGCTCATTGGAATGCTGACGGCCAGTTGAATATCTGGTGCAGTACTCAAGGTTCATTCGTTGTCCGAGCTACCACCGCCGAAGTTCTGCAATACCCCATATCCAAAATAAAAGTGACCCCGATGGAAATTGGAGGGGGGTTTGGCGGCAAGGTGACTTGCTATCAAGAGCCGGTTGTGGCCGTTCTCTCCAAAAAGACTGGTCAACCAGTAAAACTCGTGATGTCTCGTACCGAAGTTTTCGAAGCTTCGGGTCCAGCACCTGGTTCTTGGATGAAAGTAAAACTGGGTGCAACCAAGGATGGTAAGCTAATATCGGGGAAAGTTACTTTGGCGTTCGAAGCCGGGGCATTTCCTGGTTCTCCTGTGTTACCTGGCAGTACATGTTCACTGGCTTGTTACGATATACCAAATGGATTGAATGAAGCTTACGATGTCGTGGTTAACAAACCTAAGACAGCTGCTTACCGGGCTCCAGGTTCTCCTCAAGCTGCATTCGCGGTTGAATCTGTAGTTGATGAGCTTTGTCAAAAACTGGAAATGGACCCTATTGAATTTCGATTGCTTAATGCTTCCAAAGAAGGAACTAGGAAGGTAGAAGGTCCTATATTCGGGAAGATTGGCTTGGTCGAATGTCTAGAAGCCGCTCGTAATCATGAACATTACAATACTCCTTTGACTGGGGATAATCAGGCTCGTGGTATAGCTGCTGGTTTCTGGATGAATCGAGGATTTCATTCCAGTTGCAATATAACCGTAAACCAGGACGGTACGGTTAATTTGACTATGGGATCGGTTGACATTGGAGGTACTAGAGCTTCTATATCTCAGCAGGCCGCAGAGGCTCTTGGTATAGAATACCAGGATGTTAAGCCAACCATAGTGGATACAGACTCCATTGGCTATACTATGGTGACCGGTGGGAGTCGAACTTCTTTCGCGACTGGTTGGGCCGCCATCCTAGCATCCGAGGATGTAAAACAGCAGATGCGGGAGCGGGCTGCCAAGATTTGGGAAACATCTGTTGATGATATTGAATACAAAGACGGTGTTATATCTCATCAATCAGATCCTGAGCTTCAATTTACTTTTGGTGAACTCGCAAGACAATTGAACGCAACCGGCGGAACCGTTACTGGGCAAGCCAATATTGACCCGTCGGGAGAAGGCAATTCTTTCGGTGTACATCTGGTTGATGTTGAAGTTGATCGAGATACTGGTAAAACTCAGGTGCTTCGTTATACTGCTATACAAGACGTAGGTAAAGCGGTTCATCCAAGTTATGTTGAAGGTCAGATGCAAGGCGGTGCGGTTCAGGGGATAGGATGGGCATTAAACGAAGAATATTTCTTTAATGATAATGGTCATATGATGAACTCTAGTTTTCTTGATTACCGTATGCCGACTGCATTGGACCTCCCGATGATAGATACGGTTATTGTCGAAGTAGCCAATCCTGGCCATCCTTATGGAGTTAGGGGAGTTGGCGAAGTTCCTATAGTTCCCCCTTTGCCGGCTGTGGCGAGTGCAGTCTCGCGTGCTATTGGAGTGAGGATGCAAAAGTTGCCGGTGACCCCGGGGAATATTTTGGAAGCTCTCTGGTAGGTAACGGTGAATTATTATTGAGTGCATGATACAGGGGGATAAAGGACGTTCGGTTTCAAGAGGAAAAGGGGCGACTGTTAGTCGTCCCTTTTTCAAAATAGACGGGTTGTTCCTGGTAAAACTTTTTTCCCGGAGTTGAGTGAATAAATTGGTTACCGTGTTCGTTCCGACTATGCTTCAAACATTGACCCAAGGTGTCAAACAAGTGGATATGGAAGCGGATAGCGTTCGGCAAGTTATAGATCGTTTGGAAGATTTATATCCCGGTATGAAGGACAGACTAGTTGAATCCGGCCAGATACGTTCCAATTTGGCCATAGCTGTTGATGGTGAAGTAGCACGAATGGGTCTTCTTGAGAAAATTGGCGAGGCTAGGGAGATTCATTTTGTGCCGGCCATTGGGGGTGGTTCTGCAAACTGAGTGTTGCAACTTGAGGTCCTATTATCTTCCGTTGACGCTTGGGTGTGGTCGTCATACAATTTCAATATTGGATTATCAAAGAAGGGAGTGACGGGGAGTTATGGTGAAGGGAAGAGTGGGTGATAGGTCATTTTCTAATAAAGAAATTAACAGGCCCCATAAAATGAGAGTAGAAGAACCTGTTTCAGCTGGTGGGGTAGTTTATAGAATGGTGGATGGGTCTCTAGAAACTGTGTTATGCGGGAGGATTACGTCTGGGCGCGCTACTAGTAATCTAAATCCATCGCATAACTCCCAGTTAAGAGAGGAGGTCAAGTGGAGCTTGGCCAAGGGCACTCCTGATGCTGGAGAAACCCTTGAAGAAACAGCTCTCAGAGAGGTTCGTGAAGAAACTGGATTAGATGTGGAAATTAAACAGCCTATCAAGAGTATTGATTACTGGTTTGCCGACCGCATTAGTAAAGTTCAATATCATAAAACAGTACATTTTTATTTGATGGTTCCCACAGGAGGGGATCCCAGTTTGCATGATCCTGAATTTGATGTTGTTGAATGGTTTCCATTTAATAAAGCCCTTGAATCCCTCCAATATTCTAATGAAGCGGATGTACTGAGTTGTGCAAAAAATTTAATTGTAATTCCTGAGGAACGCTTCTGATATGACGCAGTTACAGGGAGTTAGAGTCATTCTACGAGACAAAAAAATAGAGGACTCGGAGCTCGATTATAGATGGCGTTCAGATCCTGAATTGGCAAAATTGGATGCAGCGTATCCGTTGACTATGAACTACGACAGATATGTCAAAATGTTCGAAGACCAACTAAAATATCCAACTCCTGGATCACATCATTATGGAATAGAGGTAGCCGATTCCAAGTTTATTGGTAACTGCATGTATTACGATCTAGATAGTGTTAATAAAGAAGCTGAACTAGGGATAGTGATAGGTGATAGGGATTATTGGAGTGGATCTTATGGTTTTGATGCAGTTGTAACATTGTTGGAGCACATGTTTTTAGTCAGAGATTTAAAGCGTGTTTATTTGCATACTCTCGAATGGAATCACAGAGCCCAAAGTTGTTTTTCCCGATGTGGTTTCAACCCAGTCAGAAATGTACGGCGTATGGGACACGACTTTATTTTGATGGAAGTCCTGCGAACTGATTGGCAAGAGAATGGTAACCAACTATTGGATGAACGGTGGCGGTATCTAAGAGAGAAAGGTGGAGAGGAAGCGTTACCAGAAGTTTCTGGATCTTCTTCCCTCGAGTCATTGTCTTAGTAATTGGTGGTGATTAGATTCCAGCTAGTCTAATATGCTATCCTCTGATACCGCGATTGCTTCCCTCAAATTTATGTCTTCGGTATAGATAGCTCTGCCTACCACCACTCCTTCCACCCCGGTTTCAATTAGCTTTCTTATGTGTGCCAGAGAAGCCACTCCACCTGAGGCTACAATATGCAATCCGGTGTACTGGGCTAAATGTTTTGTGGAATCGAAGTTTGGTTCAGAAAGAGTACCATCTCGGCTAATATCTGTATAAAGCAACCGTGTTACCCCTATCTCAGACATCTTCTTGCCAAGATCAATGGCAGCAACAGAAGTGGTTTGTTGCCATCCTCGAATTGCGACCAAGCCATCCTTGGCGTCTACTGCAACTATAATAGTGTCGGTTCCACGTTTAATGCAGAGTTGATGGACCATACTGGGATTTTCTATGGCAGATGTGCCGATTATCACTCTATCTACGCCTAGATCGAGTAATCGTTCTGCAGTTTCTATACTTCGAATACCGCCGCCAACTTGGATTCTGACTTTGCTTTGGGAAACTATTTGGGTGATACATTCAAGATTGGCTAGGTTGCCCTTAGCGGCACCATTGAGGTCTACCACATGTATCCTAGTAGCACCCATTTCTTCCCATTGCCGAGCTACTGATACTGGGTCAGTTGCATAAATGGTCTCTCGATCAAAGTCGCCTTGATAAAGCCTGACACAGACTCCATCACTAATGTCTATTGCGGGTATTACTTCCATGTGTTGGGGCCGCTTGAGGATTTGGATTCGAGATGATCCATTTCTTAATCACCTTACCAAAGGGACTGTCAGTTATTTCCTACAGTCATATCTTTGAAATTTTCGTATATTTTTAATCCTATAGGTCCGCTTTTTTCCGGATGGAATTGAGTAGCTACTAAATTATCTTTGGCATATATGCTGCAAAACGGCAGACCATAATTTGTGGTCCCTGCTATTGCTTGGGGATCATTCGGTATAGCGTAGTAGCTATGGACAAAATAAAAAAAACTATTCTTAGGGATGCCGGTTAAAATACGATGTTCACTTGAAAATTCTATATCGTTCCAGCCCATGTGAGGGACTTTTAAGCCTCCAGGTAGCTTCTTTACACTACCGGGAACTATCCCTAAACAAGCTGTGTTTCCCTCCTCAGTGTCTTCTAGCAGTAATTGTAAACCTAGGCAGATTCCGAGGAAGGGCTTTCCGGAATGAGCAAATTGCTTCAGAGTTTCCACCAACCCTAGGCCTTTAAGACTATCCATAGCAGACTGACCGGATCCCACTCCAGGAAGGACTAAAGCATGGGACTTTTCTACTTCGACGGGGTCTGAGGTGACCTGAGCCCCTAATCCTACGGCCTCCAAGGCTTTGACGACGCTGCGTAGATTACCTGATTGGTAGTCTATTACTGCAATTGTAGGTGAGTTGGACATGCAATTTCCTGGCATATTTCGGCCTAATGAATAAGACTCTGAAAAACATCAGACTGAAATATCTTTAGCTACGTTCTCCCGTCGCTCGTTCTATTGGTAACTCTCTGTCGTGATATCTTGCAAGAACAAACAACAAATCTCCCAGTCGATTTAAATAGTTGATTATTAAGGGGTTAGTTAGTCCAGAGGTTTCTGCCAATGCTACAACCCTTCTTTCCGCTGTCCTGATCAATGTTCGGGACATATCTAACGCTGAAGAACCTGGTGTGCCCCCAGGTAAGACAAAAACATTAGGCATTTCGAAATCTTCTTCCAGGGAATCTATGGTGTTTTCTAAGTCCTCAATCATGGCGTCGGTGACTGGGCTAAAATGCTGCTGGAAGAGTTCGTACTTGTCCGGGTCAGTAGCCAATTCTGCTGCTATGGTGAAGAGGTCTCTTTGCAAATCTCGTATTATATCTTTAACTCGTTCGTCTTCGGTTAGTGAACGAGCTAACCCCATAGCGGAGACTGCTTCATCGGTTATACCGTATGCCTCTGTTTGAGGACTATTTTTAGATACCCTTCCCCCGTACAACAAACTGGTTTCACCTTTGTCTCCGAACTTGGTGTAGACTCGTTTACGGTATGATGAAGATGATGAGCTCACGGTTTGCTCCCTATTTAGATTAATTGATTTGGAACGTAGCCCAGAAGACTTGTAAGGGATAGATAAGTATATCTGGGGCTAGCTAATTGTAGCATAGGGGTTCCGGGCGGGCTATACTGGATAAGAGCTCAATGGAGGTAATTATATGGCTCCTGAAATTCGTGTCATTGGCATCGAAGGCATGCCAGAAGCGGTTGAAGGGGATGATCTGGCAGTCCAGATTATGGATGCCTGTTCGATACAAAATATTGAAATCGAACAGGGTGATATATTGGTTGTGACCCAGAAGATTGTGTCCAAAGCCGAAGGAAGAGTGATACGAATAGATTCTGTAGAGCCATCTCCTCTAGCTATATCCATATCAGAGGGGCACCGGAGAGATCCTAGGCATACAGAGCTCATACTTAGAGAGAGTAAACGTATCGTGAGAATGTTGGATGGAGTAATCATCAGCGAGACTCATCACGGTTTTAATTGTGCTAATGCAGGGATAGATGCTTCTAATATACCGGGGCTAGAAGAAGTATGTTTATTACCGGTAGATCCGGACGCTTCAGCACGACTAATAGTAAACTCGATTAGGGAAAGATTAGGAATTACTGTTCCAGTAGTAATCTCAGATACATTTGGAAGACCATGGAGGAATGGGGCTGTCAATGTGGCCATTGGTGTCGCGGGCTTGAATCCTATGCTGAGTTACGTTGGCCAAGAAGATTCTTTTGGTAACTTGATGTACACCACTACTATCGCCGTTGCGGATGAAATCGCTGCGACAGCAGAGTTAGTTACAGGTAAAGTATTAGCGATTCCTGTGGCGTTGATCAAGGGATATAATTACGAACCTATGGGTGATGCTAGTAACGAGTCGTTAATTCGTTCCCCTGATAAAGATCTGTTCCGTTAATGTGGTAAGCCAGTACGGTTTATTTTAGAAGAGCGCCATCTGTTGGGGTAGTTGGCTAAGTTGTTCCTCGGCTTTTAAATTGGAAACTCCAAAGCCTATCAGCCTGAATGACCTATCAGGTTGCATTTCTTTTTTTAAGAGATTCACGGCGGAATGGATCAGCTCCTCTCTTGATCTCGTGGCTCTGTCAAATGTCGATTGGCGTGTGAATGTTGTGAAGTCAGACAATCTCATTTTGATTGTTATGGTTTTGCAAAGTAGGTTTCTACGGGTTAACTGATTGGTGACCTTGTCTATGAGTTTAAATAGATCTAATTGGATGATCTCTAGATTATCTAGATCTTCGGGAAAAGTTGTTTCAGCACTAATAGATTTGGATAAACGAGTGGTATGGATTACTTCGTTATCCTGGCCATGCGCTTTGGCTCTTATGTCCAATCCTCGCTTACCAAATTTTCTCAGAAACCAATGGGGCTCGAGTGCTGCCAATTGGCCTATCGTAAAAATACCATCATCCTTCAAACGGCTCATTGTTTTAGGCCCTATTCCGGGAAGACGTCTAACTGGTAGGGGAGATAGAAAATTCGCTTCGTTCCCGGCTGATACTATGACTAGACCATCGGGTTTTCCTAAGTCGGATGCGATCTTCGATATGGATTTGTTGGTCCCGATACCTATGGAAATGACCAACCCGGTGCTGGTCATGATTTTATTTTTTAGATCTATCCCTATTTGCAATGGTTTTTGCCCTTGATAGACTGGTTCAGTGATGTCCAAATAAGCCTCATCCAAGGACATTGGTTCGACCATTGGAGTTAATTCTGAAAATATTTGCATCACGCATGTAGATAATTCTCTATATCTATCGAATCTCGGAGGCTTGATGATCGCGTGAGGACATAGACGCTTGGCAATGGCCATAGGCATAGCGGAGTGAATGCCGAAGTTACGGGCTTCATAAGATGCCGTAGCGACTACTCCGCGTTTCTCGGCGGGGCCTCCTACGAGAACGGGAAGACATCTGAGTTCAGGATTGTCAAGTTGCTCTACCGCAGCATAGAAAGCGTCTAGATCAGCATGGATTATGTGACGTTCAGTCATAATGTTGACTTTTACTACTAAACAAGTCTAGGGATGTATCATACATGTATTTGATTTAGCCATATATATCAAAGCTCATAACCTACTCGGATTAGATTTTATGCTATTCTGGAGTTATGAGACACTCCCTAGAGTCAACATATTTTGCGAAGGTTGACTGTGTTAGTGGATAGTAATATTGGTGAACACTAGTAGGGAAATATTTGTGATTGCTAATTGATATGACTACAGAGCAAGATAATTATTCTGAACCGGCGAATTCCCGTATCTTTTATGGCTGGTGGATGGTAGCCATCACCTCAGCTATGGCATTTTTTGCCAGTGGGGTTTTCTTCCGGGGATTTACGGTTTTTGTGCCCGCTATCAAGGATTCTCTCGGGATAAGTCAGGCCCAAACTAATTTAGTATTTTCGATAGCTCGGGCTGAGGGAGGACTGGAAGGCCCGGTAGCAGGATGGCTAATTGACCGGTTTGGGAACAAAAAATTGTTAATTCCGGCATTAATTTGGACCGTAATTGGATATATAGTTCTCTCTCAATTTGTAGACTCGTTTCTTACTTTTACATTGGTATACCTACTTATTGTGTCTCTCGGAAATAGTATAGCTTTTCAACATGCTCTATTTGCTGGCATAAACCAATGGTTCAATCGTAAAAGGGCGCTCGCTATTTCCCTGCTAGCAGCGGTTTCTTCTTTAGGTGGTTTGTTTTTGGTTCCATCACTCAATTTCGTTATTGCCAGACGTAGTTGGCAGGATGCATCTCTGTTATGCGGTATAGCCTACTTAATATTTCTATTGCCACTGACCATATTCTTCCGGAATCGCCCGGAAGATATGGGGTTATTGCCTGATGGGGACGTGCGGCCTCCGGTAAGAGTGATTTCTGGAGAGGGCGGGTCACAGGAAACCAGAGAAATTCGTGATTACACTGTAAAGGAGGCCTTACGTACGCAGGCATATTGGTTATTATTGGTGGGTGCCGGATTACGTCAGGTCGCCACTCTAGGTATCCTGGTAAGCATAATTCCTATCCTAGAAACCAAAGGTGTTAGCAGGCAGGAGGCAGCTAACTTAACGGGGTTTATGTTCGGGATAAATTTCTTGTCTCGATTAATAGTAGGTTATTTAGGAGACCGAGTACCAAAATCTTACCTGCTCTCTGCCAGTTTGTTGCTTGAAAGCGCGGGCTTATTCTTCCTTTATTTTGGTGAATGGCATGGAGCGGGAATCGTGTTATTGTTAATTTTTGTTTTGTTCCAGGGATTAGGTGACGGAGCAGGCATAATAGTTTGGGCTGCGATGGGTGAATATTTTGGTAGAGATCGCTTCGCCAGTCTACGCGGTTATATAACATTTTCCCACAGCTGGGCTCTAATCGCCTCCCCTGTTTTCGCTGGCTGGGTTTTTGACAATTTTGGTAATTATGATTTGGCGATAATCCAGGGTGGTATTTGTGCAAGTATAGCCTGTATATGTTTCTTAGTTATAAGGAAACCAGTACAACTCACTAAAGAGCCTTTGATTGTTCAACAAAATTGATCTATTGAGTTAGAAAGATATTTACCTGAGCTACGGTCATGTACGTGGCCTTGAATTTCAATGCCTTTGTTATGCGTAATAATGCTCTAGCTAAGGGTCTATTAGAATAGGTAAGTTGGCGGGATAGCTTTCTTGCTCTGTTTTTATAGCGTCTCTACGACCAGCTATATCCAAATATTCAGGTTGATGGGATTGACAGTTTTCACACCAAACCGTTGCGTCTGAAAACATTTGTAAATTGTCCTTTTTTACAGTAAATGTCTCTAACTCTTGATTACAGTTTCTGCAAATCCTGACCAACGTTACTTCTGTTATCGGCATTTGGGCAACCTCTCAGCATTAAATTCTGATTGTACTAAGTTGGACCTTTGCAACTATCGAACGCTAGACAAATTAACTAAACAAGCTTTATTTGATCACGATCTGTGTATAGGAACAGAACAT
The DNA here is from genome assembly GCA_913052545.1 of uncultured Chloroflexota bacterium. Next base: position 3,018 of record CAJXEF010000021.1, on the reverse strand, counting down.
CTTCTTTAACTTCTCCTAGACCTACGGTTAGGACGAGTTAATTCCATTACTTGGCTTATATTAGGTACCTTCTCCAGGTTCCAAAGTAAATCTAAGAGTTGCTCTGTTTGAGAATGTGAGATAACTCCTTCTGACAGAACCCGAAATTTTTGATTAAGTATTGAATCTGATAAAGGGTTTTCTGGAGCTCCCGTGGCATGAAGTACAGTTTCTTCATAGGATGTTCCGTTTTTTAGGGTTATGGTAATTTCTGTGGAATCTTCGGACATACTTGGATCGATGGTTGCTTGAATCTTGTCTCGTAAATTGGCTACTTGGGGATCCAGTACTCGGTCGTCCGTGTATTGTGCCGGAAAAGCAGATCCATCTATCAAACCGACAGCCATACTGTGTTGATATGAAAATTTGCCTTCCAGGCCAACGCGTGGATTTGGTCTGTTTACCAGCTCTATTACCAATGGGTGTACTTTAGCGGTAATATTTCTTACGTCTTCGGCATTGATACCCTGATCATCCCTAAAAGCTATCATAGCATCGATCAATGGGTGAATAACTACGCCGCATGCGTATGGTTTGAGCCCGTTCATTTTGAGTTCCCATCGTGTTCCTAGTCCAGCTGTTGCTACATTCCAATCGGACTGATCTGACAATACTGCTCCAAATCCTCTTCTGCCTTCTAAAATGGTTTCAGTAGAACTGAATCCTCTATGGGCAAGCAACGTCGCTAATAAACCACTTTGTGCAGATCGGCCAGGATGGAATGGCTTGGTCATTGACCCAAAAACTTCCCTCACTCCTGCTGCCTGAGTTCCAGCAATGCCCATAGCTGATATCATTTGGTCTAGGGATAATCCTACAAGCCTACCCGCAGCAATTGCTGAGCCAAATACGCCGCAAGTACCCGTTATGTGCCAGCCCTCATCGTAATGGTGCGGATGTACGGCCATGCCTATACGGCAGCATAGTTCCATCCCTAAAATCGAAGCTGCCAAGACATCATTACCGCTAGCGGAAAGATGTTCACCGATCGCTAACGAAGAAGGTAAAGTCGGTGAGGACGGATGAATTACCGTCGGGAAATGTGTGTCGTCATAATCTTCCAGATGCCCTAGGTATCCATTCGCGAGGGCGGCGTTTTGGATAGTGGTTCTTGCTCGGACGCCTGCTATAGACGATTGTTGTTTGCCCCCCTCTAGTTTAAAAACATCCAGGAGGATATCAAGAGAAGGATCTCGAGAAGCATAAAGGGAGACCGCAAGAAAATTGATAAAACATCGTTTTCCCTCATGAATGATTTCTTGTGGAATCTGGTCAGATGTGGAAGAAATGCCATAGTCTGCTAAGATTTCTGTGGCTCCCAATTTCAACACCCCTATTATGCGGTTTACTGCCTTGTCAGGTCGTATTAACTAATTATACCAAGAGATTCAGAAATAGCCTCGAAATTAAATGCCCCGGTCTATTTATAAACCGGGGCATTTGTTTCCTAAATCTAGGTATTCCGAGAATGTGTTGCGTTCAAAGATGGCTCCTCGATAGCAACGGATCAATTACTACGCTAAATATTTGCCGTACCACTTGAAAACTTCTGACCACCCTTCGACCGCAGCCTCCTGCCTGTAACTAGGCCGATCTACTGCAAAGAAGCCATGCCCTGCATTGTCGTACCGGTGGAATTCATAAACTTTGTTATTACTTTTAAGTAGGGCTTCCGTCGCATCTACATCGGCTGGTGAGGGACGCGCATCCTCATTGCCAAAAAGCCCCAAGATTGGGCATTTCATATCGGCTGTATAATCCGCTGGAGCAACTGGTTGCCGTTCAGTAAGGTCGTCTCCAGTGGCAGTGACTCCACCTCCCCAGCAATCTACCGCGGCATCGAAGCCATCTAACCTACATGATACGAGGTAAGTCTGTCGTCCACCTGAACAGAAGCCAATGACTCCGACCTTGCCATTGTGGTAAGGGAGAGTCCGTAGATAGGCGTTGGCTGCTGCTACGTCTCCGAGGGTTCGATCATCTGGCATTCCGCCAGCTTCTCTCACACTAGTACTGTTGTCTACTGCGTTGCCTTTTCCTTCCCTAAAGTGAAGGTTAGGGGATATGCAAGCATAACCATGGTATGCAAATTTGCGAGCCATCTCTTTAGATGCCTCGTCCCAGCCCGGCATATGGTGTATTAAGACTACACCGGGGAATGGACCGGATCCCAACGGTCTTGCCAGGTAGCCGTCTATCTGGTCTCCGTTATGACCGTTGATATGAACTGTTTCTGCAATTAATCCTTCGTAACTCATATGAGGTGGTCCTCCTTTGTCCGTTGTTATCTGTGGCAGGTTAGGGGCATGAACTGTTCCTGCTACGGCTTGACGCAGGTTACTACCAGCATGAATTGGTGTCAAATGATTAATAGTGAGGTTTGCAACGAGGTCGATTAGAGTTCTCGATGTTGTGAATGATAGTGAAGCGTTTGTTTTACTAAGTGTTGTGATGTCCTCTTCTGAGAGCTCGGCCAGCTAAGACTCCGGTATTCTCTCCATTACGTATTATTACGTTACCGTTAACTATCACGTAATTGATACCAACGGGGTAGTGTTTAGGATCGTCTTTTGTCGCATAAGTTTTTACGGACTTTGGATCGAAAATTACTATATCTGGTCTGAATCCATCTTTCAAAAGCCCTCTGTCTGGTAATCCTAATCGTTGTGCAGGGAAAGATGTCATTTTACGTATTGCCTCTGGTAGCCGCAAATGCTGTTCCGCTCTAACAAACTCAGATAATACGATTGGGAAACAACCATATGTTCTGGGGTTGGGATATTCTCCGAACAAAATAGCATCACTGGCTATCATCCCGTAAGGATGGGCAACAAACGCGGGCAAAGTCTGCGGGTTAGTACCTAATCCGACAGTGGAAATGCTTAGATTCTCATCGAGTAAAAGATCGAACAATGCGTCCGCTGGATCTTGCCCTCTGGATTCGGCTATATCAGTAATTAGCCTACCTTCGTATCCTTT